>CAXGCE010000362.1:0-3232 GCA_964007795.1 uncultured Alphaproteobacteria bacterium
GCCCATGCGGCCTGTTAGCCCTCTATCCCATGCTACCACATCGAGGAACATGCCCTCGACTGGGACCGGTTTATAGACAGGGGCCCCATCGTAGGGATTTTTCAGCGCTTCGACCCGTGCGTCGTAGTAGTCCCGAATTTGCTCCAGCCGTTCATCCCGCGCTACAAGGCTGCGGTGATCCAAGGTTAAGACGCCTGCCTTCACATAATCGAACAGTGTTTCCAGGTTGTCATGAAATAGGGGAAGCCAATGTTCCATGCCAGCGTGACGGCGGCCCTCGCGGATCGTGGAATATAACGGGTCGTCATCGGTCACGGTTCCAAACAGCTCACGATAGCCTTGACGAAATCGAGCTATGGTCTCTTTGGTCAGTTGCACCTCAGATGCTGGGACCAAGTTGACGGTTCGCCCCTCGCCAATTGTGATCTGGGTCAAGGGATCGAACAGGCGCACGTTTTCCAAGGTATCGCCAAAGAAATCCAGTCGTAAAGGCGTTGCCGCTCCGGCTGGAAAGATATCCACGATGCCACCCCGTGTGGCGAATTCGCCTGTTTCCATCACAGTGCCGGTACGGCTGTAGCCGTTGAGGACAAGAAATTCGATCAACTCACCCACTTCCACGGTAGCACCAATTCCGGCTTGAAAAACCGTGCCCTTGATGCTGCTGCGCGGGGGCAGGCGTTGAAGGGCTGCGTTCACAGTAGTCAACAGCACAGCTGGGGCATGGGGAGGATCCTGACCCACCAGTCGGACCAGGGCTTGCATACGCATAGCGCAAATTTCTGGATTCGGTGAAATCCTGTCATAAGGCAGGCTATCCCAGGCGGGTAGTTTCAGAATTTGTGTCCCTGGTGCAAAAAATTTGATGCCCTCAGCCAGCGCGGCCATGCGACCCTCGTCCCGGGCAATGTGAACCAACCAGCCTGGCGCGCCCTGGGCCAACTCCGCCAGGCACAAGGCATCCAGCCCCTCGGGCACGCCTGTCAGTTCAAATCGCCTAGAAGACGAAAGTAATTTATCGTTTATTATCAAAATTTTATTGATTAATTTTAAAGTTTAAAATCATATTCATAATATGGTTTTCGTGTTTCTCGGGCGCAGGCTCCCGCCCCGCGAGCCAGGCGTAGATATCGTGCTCGTTCTCATTAATGATGGCCTCAAAAAGATCTATGTCGTTCTCCGACATGGTAGGCAAATACTTTTCGCTGAACTGGCCCAACACCAAATCCAATTCCTTGGTACCGCGATGCCAGGAATGATAACGCAGGCGCTTGCGGCGAACTTCCAGGTCCTCTGCCATGAGCCTTCCCCCTTCGTGCCCCAGCATATAACGTACCCATCATCATGAGGCCAGAAATCCTGTTCCCCTTGTTCAAACCGGTCACCGCGCTGAAGGGTGTGGGCCCGCGACTTGGCCAATTGATCGAGCGCCTATCGGGAAAGAACCTGGTGGACTTGTGCTGGCATCTGCCCACGGGCCTGATAGACCGCCGTTTCCGGCCCACGGTGGCCACAGCCCCGGACGGCGCCGTGGTGACCTTGACGATTACGGTCGACGAACACCACCCTCCGCCAAGCCGCCGCCTACCCTACAAGGTGATTTGCAGCGACGAGACCGGGTCTGTCAGTCTAGTGTTCTTCAACGCCGAGGCGGATTATTTGGAAAAGACCCTGCCCTTGGGCGCGAAACGGCTGATTTCAGGACAGATCGGCCACTATGGTGCTGAGATCCAGATGCCGCATCCGGATCATATCCTCCCGCCGGACCAGGCAGCCGAACTGCCGGCCGTAGAGGCGACCTATCCCCTGACCACCGGCCTGACGGTCAAGCCACTGCATCGCGCCGTGCGTGCGGCCCTGGACCAGGCCCCCGTATTACCGGAATGGCAGAACCCGGCCTGGCTGGAGAAAAACAACTGGCCATCCTGGAGGGGAGCTCTTTTTTCAGCGCATGCACCGGATAGCCAGGCCGCGATGGAAGCTGATGACCCGAACCGCCGCCGGTTGGCCTACGACGAGTTGCTAGCCAATCAACTGGCCCTGGCCCTGATCCGCCATGCCGCCCGACGGCGCGCTGGCCGGATAATCAGTGGCGATGGCGGCTTGCGGCGCAAACTCGCGGCAGCCCTGCCCTATATGTTGACCGAGGGACAGCAGGAAGTTTTGCATGACATCCAGTCTGATATGGCAAAGCCCATGCGCATGCTTCGCCTTTTGCAAGGAGATGTGGGCAGCGGCAAGACCGTGGTGGCCCTGACCGCCATGCTGGCGGCGGTAGAAAGCCGAGGGCAGGCAGCCTTTATGGTGCCGACAGAGATCTTGGCACGACAACATCTGGAGACATTAACCGCGTTTTGCAAAGACCTGCCAATCCGCATCCAGATCCTGACTGGGCGTAACAAGGGAAGACCGAGGCAAGCTATTCTTGAGGATTTGGCGCAAGGCCAGATCGATATCATGATTGGCACCCATGCCCTGTTCACGGAGGATGTGGTTTTCAAGGATCTGGCCCTGACGGTAATCGACGAACAACACCGATTTGGTGTGCACCAACGTCTGAACCTGGGCGACAAAGGCGCGGCGGCGGATGTTCTGGTGATGACGGCAACACCCATCCCCCGCACCTTGAGCATGACAGTCTATGGCGACATGGATATCTCACTCCTGCACGGCAAGCCGCCCGGACGAGAGCCGGTAGATACTCGTTCCATCCCGCTCAGCCGCCTGGATCAGGTGGTGGCTGGCGTGCGACGGGCGGTAGATAACGGCGCGCGGGCCTTCTGGGTCTGTCCCTTGGTAGAGGAGAATGAGCAATTGGACCTAGCGGCAGCGAAGGAACGTCACGGCGCCCTGGCGCGAGTCTTTGGTGCGGATCAGGTGGGACTAGTGCATAGCCGTATAAGCACCAAAGATAAGGACGCTGCCATGGCCGCCTTCGTCGTTGGCGAAACAAAGATCCTGGTCGCCACCACGGTAATCGAAGTGGGTGTGGACGTGCCTGAGGCTACCACCATGGTTATCGAACATGCCGAACGCTTCGGCCTGGCGCAACTGCACCAATTGCGCGGTCGTGTCGGTCGGGGGGGTCAGAAAAGCCACTGCCTATTGCTATACGCCGAACCGCTCGGCGAAAACGCCAGGGCCCGCATCGCCATCATGCGCGAGACCGACGACGGCTTCCGCATCGCCGATGAAGATTTGCGCCTACGCGGCACTGGCGAACTATTGGGTA
>CAXGCE010000363.1:0-3222 GCA_964007795.1 uncultured Alphaproteobacteria bacterium
TTCTACACTGGCTGTCGGTGTTTGCCCCGCAAGGCGAGATCGACGAGTTGGGCGCAGAAGAAAAATTGGCCGAATACCGCCAGGAAGGTGAGCATTTCAAAGATTTGAGTTTTCCAACGATCACCGGTTCAGGACCCAACGGCGCCATTGTACACTACCGGGTCAGCGCCGAAAGCAATCGAATACTGGGGTCGGGGGAGCTGTATCTGGTGGATTCTGGGGCGCAATATCTTGACGGCACAACTGACGTTACTCGTACCGTTGCTATTGGAAAACCGAGTGCCGAAATGCAGGAACGCTTCACCCGAGTTCTGAAAGGTCATATCGCCATCGCCACGACCCGCTTCCCAGAAGGCACCACTGGAGCGCAACTAGATGTTTTGGCCCGCCACGCTCTTTGGCAAGTCGGTCTGGATTTCGACCATGGCACGGGACACGGCGTGGGTAGCTATTTAAACGTGCACGAGGGCCCACACTCCATTTCCAAGCGGCAGCAAACACAGGATCTGCGGCCTGGTATGGTGGTCTCTAATGAGCCTGGATATTACAAAACCGGTGCCTACGGCATCCGCATCGAAAATCTGCTGGTAGTGCGCCAGTCCGAGATCCCTGGGGCGGAACGCACCATGTTGGAATTTGAAACCCTGACGCTTGCCCCAATCGACCGCACTGTCATCGCAATTGGGCTCCTGTGCCAGGCTGAGAAAACCTGGTTAAATAACTATCACCAAAGGGTTTTTGAAGCCCTGTCACCGCAATTGGATGACTCTACTCGTGAATGGTTGGATGAAGCGACGCAGCCTATTTAGCCAGATCCTGGGTCGCCGTTTGAATATGCCGATCCATGGCCGCACGGGCGGCAGGTCCATCTTTAGCTTCTATGGCAGCGAATATATCTCGATGCTGTGCCAATGAGGTGCGCGCGAGGATTTCTGAGCGGTCGGGGGTAAGCGCCAATCGTTCGCCAATCCAGGTCTGAATTTGGCCTCGAATGACGTTGATCAGTCGATAAAGCATCCTATTTTGCGCTGCCCGGGCAATTTCGAAATGAAAATCGGCGTCAAATTTTTGGAAAATTGTAGGATGTCCGAGGTTTTCCTCCATACCGTTCAGCGTCACTCTGATCACGGCAAGGTTTTCTTCCCCCGCGCGTTCGGCAGCCCAGTAAGCCGCATTTGTCTCTAGCATATGGCGGGTTTCTACCAGATCGTCCCGGCTTTGCAGGTCGCTTAGCAGACCCCATTGTAGTGACTTTTGAAACTGTCCTGTTTCGGCTGCAACAAATGTGCCACTGCCCATGCGACCCTCTAACAATCCCATTGTAATCAAAGGTTTAAGAGCTTCCCGAACCGATGTCCGGCCGACCCCAAATCGTTTACATAATTCCCTCTCCGAGGGCAGGCGGTCGCCTGGTTTCAAGACCCCTTGGGCAACCAGGCCACGCAACTGATCGACGATGGCGTCACTGACCGTGGCCCGTTCAATTTGGCGGTAAGGATTTTCAACTTCCGTAATTTCGCTCATGGAACAAAATAATTTCCAGCTTTCACTTTACAGTTTTCCGATAGCTTTCTAAAATTGGTCTGACCAGCTGGCCTATATTGATCCTTTGTGCCGTTCTAGGTCAAGCTGTGAGATGAAAGTAACGTCATGGAAGATCCATTTGCCGGTCTGGGAATGCGGGTCGAACTGGTATCGACGGATAAGTATTTTCGCGACGTCTCCATCGCCCTTTATGCCCAAGAAAATGCGGATGGCTGGTGTTTCCTTGTACGGAGCTTTTCCTCCTACGATGGCATAAAGGCGCGCATCGCGTTTATCCTGGACGGGATGCAGACCCTGGGCGGTATGGAGACGGCGGGTGAGGACCGTCTGCGGTTTCCCTGCAGGACCCAACATCTGGTCGCGGTACGGCGCCTTTTCCTGCAAGCCTGCAAGGCGAAGCCGGACGCGGCAGCGCAGCAATTACCGCTTTCTTTATGGGACAAGAAATCTGAATTGACGGTCACGGCAGAGGCTCGGGGCGCCGGCGCCTATATTCTTTCAGCTGACGGCGACAGTGGTGGGCGATTGATGGCCCTGAGGAATGCCATGATCAAACTGGCCGATGTAGAGACGGATGAAGTAGTAGGAGAGCAGTTTTGCTTTGCCTGCGGCCATGATCACCACGCCTTAGTCGGCCTGTTGTTGCAATCAGCGCCTAATGTGCGCGCGGTGATGCGGGAATTCGAAATGAATGCAGCCAAGGGCGTTCTCCTGGCGCCCGGCAGTCAGAAATAGGGGAGGGACATGGCGCAATCAATGACCAGCCGGGAACGGGTATTGGCGGCTCTACACGGCGAACAAGTGGACCGTACACCGATTTGTAATCCCACATCGGTGGCCACGGTGGAGTTGATGGATTTAGTCAATGCGCCCTTTCCCGATGCCAACCGCGAAGCGGAACCCATGGCGCGCCTGGCCGCAACGGCGCATACAATTCTAGGCTTTGACACCGTCATGCCGGTATTTTCCATCATCCAGGAATCGTCGGCGTTGGGCTGCAAGATGCAATGGGAGGGCAAGGATAATTGGCCTACCGTGCGGATGTCTGAGCCGATCTGGGAACATCCCGATGATATTTACGTGCCCAATGATCTAATCGACCACCCCGACACGAAATGCGTGCTGGATGCCATCAAGCTGTTACGTGAAGATTTGGGACCCGATGTGGCCATTATCGGCAAGACCATGGGGCCCTGGTCCTTGGCTTATCACTGTTTTGGCGTAGAGCACTTCTTGCTACTGTCCCTCGATGATCCCGAAGCCACCAAGAAGATTCTCGAAAAACTGAAAAAGGCCACCATTGATTTTGGTCGGGCCCAGATCGAAGCGGGCGTCGATGCCCTGACGCTACCGGATCACGCCACAGGCGATCTTGTCAGCGGCGAGTATTACCACCGCTATCTGAAAGATCTACATATTGAGTTCGCCAAGGCCATTGCCTGTCCCTTGATCCTGCATATTTGCGGTCGCACCGTGGATCGCATGGGCTTTATTGCAGAAACCGGCATGGCCGCCTTCCACTACGACTCCAAAAACGGTGCGGCGGAAAGCATGGAGAAGGTGGAGGGCCGAATTGCCTTGGTGGGTAACATCAACAATCCGGAAACACTGTTCGCCAAAAACCCCGATGACGTTAAGGCTGAAGTCTTTGCCAATTTGGACGCCGGCGTGCATATG
>CAXGCE010000364.1:0-3213 GCA_964007795.1 uncultured Alphaproteobacteria bacterium
ATATCTATGGCGAGGCGACCAAAGCAGAAGCCAAAGAACTGCAAGAGGAAGGGGTGGATTTTACTTCTATTCCGTGGGCGCAGCAGAACGATAGCTGATCAGCTTTAATCCAGCTCGTCTGCGTATTCTTTGGGCCAGATTGTAGGCGATGTGGAGTGGGCAACCTCTCTCTAGCAAGTAGTCTGCGAAATTATGGATGCCCGAGAACGCTTAAACAAAATGCTTAATTAACGGGTGGTCTTCGGTTTGGCCGGACGGGCCATACGGCGCAGTTCCTCCATATCAGCCCGGTGTCGGCCAGCGACGGCGTGGGCTTGTGGTTGTGCCGTGGCATAAGCGTGCGGCCAGATCTGTGCTTCATGTTCGTAGTGGGCCGCGGCCTGCAGCGTAAAATGCGGATTAACCAGGTGCGGACGGGCCAGGGCGACCAAGTCGGCCCGGCCGGCGGCTAATATTGTATTAACCTGGTCGGCGGTAGTGATATTGCCCACCGCCATGGTGTTGATGCCAACCTCGTTTCGAATTTGATCGGAAAACGGTGTTTGAAACATGCGGCCGTAGACAGGTTTTTGGTGGGGGACGGTTTGTCCGGCAGATACGTCGATAAGATCGCAACCGGCATCCTTCAGCATTTTTGCCGCGGTAACAAGATCTTCGGAGGATAGGCCGCCTTCATGCCAGTCAGTTGCCGACAGGCGGACGGATATGGGACGGTCCTCCGGCCAGACAACGCGCACAGCTCTGAAAACGCGCAAGGGTAGTGTCATACGGTTCTTGATATCTCCACCGTACAGGTCCCTCCGGAGGTTCGTCAGAGGCGAGATAAAACTAGCCAGCAAATAGCCATGCGCCATGTGGATTTCCAGCATGTCGAAGTCGGCCTCAAGGCCATATTCTGTAGCCCTGACATGGGCCGCAACAAGCTCGTCCATATCGTCCTGACTCATCTCGCGCGGTACGGCACTGTTGGGCAGGTAGGGTAGCGGAGAGGCTGACATAATTGGCCAATTGCCGTTCTCCAGAGGGTGATCGGGGTTCTCCCAGCCAAGTTGCGTTGATCCCTTGCGGCCCGCGTGCCCTAATTGCAGGCAAATCTTTGATCGGCTTTGGGTGTGTACAAAATTTACGATGCGTTTCCAGGCCTGGCATTGTTTATCATTATAGATGCCGGTGCAGCCAGGACTGATGCGGCCGTCTCGGGCGACTACGGTCATCTCGGTAAAGATCAGGCCTGCGCCACCTAGACATCGGCTTCCCAGATGCACCATATGCCAGTCGTTTGGTTCGCCCTCTACAGCCGAATATTGACACATAGGCGAGATAACGATCCTATTTTCCAGGTCCATGCCACGCAACCTGAAGGACGTGAACATGGGAACGGTGCCTGGTGGAGAACCGGCCTGAACAGCAAACCAATCACGTACGTCTGCGACCATTTCCGGGTCTCGCAGGGAGAGGTTCTCGTATGTGATTTGTTTTGATCTCGTCAGCATGGAGAAATTGAACTGCCGGGCGTCCATGCCCCAAAACCGCGCCACGGTTTCGAACCATGTTAGTGAGGTGTTTGCGGCATGCTGTATGCGCTCCACTTCTTCCCGGCGCACCGCTTCGTATCGAGCCGGCGCGCCCGTGATATTGTCTCGGTCTGCCTCACACGCCTGATGCAGAGCTATGGCGTCTTCCATTGCCAGTTTGGTGCCGGAACCGATTGAGAAATGTGCGGTATGGGCACTGTCGCCGATTAGCACAATATTTTCGTGCACCCAGCTTTCACAATGAATGTTCGGAAAAGCACGCCAATTGGATCGGTTCGTCAATACCTGGGCGCCGTTTAGTTCCTCCGCGAATATCTCTGCCATGAATTGCGCCGTTTCAGCCTCAGTAGCCGTGTCCATGCCAGCACTTTTCCAGGTAGCCTCTGTCGTCTCGATGATCAGGGTGGCTAAGTCGTCTTCGTAGCGATAGGCATGGACGTTCCAGATGCCATTGCGATCTTCCTTGAAGATAAAGGTAAAGGCCTCGAACGGAGCCGTGGTGCCCAACCAGACAAACTTGTTCGGACGAAAATCAATTCTTGGATTGAAGGAAGTGGCATAGGTCTCCCGGATTAGGCTGTTGACACCGTCGGCGGCGACCACTAGATCCGCATCCAGGTAAGGGGACAGATCCGTAATCTCCGATTCGTAGTGAATGGTTACGCCAAGACTGTCGGCACGATTCTGAAGGATCTGCAACAGACACTTTCGGCTCATCCCGCAAAAACCGTGCCCAGACGACCTAATCACATGTCCGTCGTAACGGGTCTCAATTTCATCCCAGTAAGCGAAGTGATTGATGATCTCGTTGTAACTTTCTGCGTCCGCGTCCCGGAAAAAGCCAAGGGTCTCGTCGGAAAAAACCACTCCAAAGCCAAAGGTGTCGTCGGGCTGGTTCCGCTCGAATACAGTAATTTTATCCTCAGGATGTTGTTTTTTCGCCAGAATGGCAAAGTACAGGCCGGCCGGTCCACCGCCAATAATGTTGGCTTTCACGCGCTTCGGTTCCCTTGGCTTGCATAGATTTGTTTTAAGTCTAAAACAAATCTGAGCCGGAAAGAAGCATTTCGCCGATTGCCTGCGGACATCAATACCAACTTCCATTGGAATAGGCTATGTTCGTTGGAATTCATAGGGAAAGAACGACATGATGGTTCGTCATATTGTCGCGGTCGGGATGCTTTGTTGCATGATATTGCCTGGCTCGGGCGGGTTGACAACGGCACGAGCGCAAACGTCCACGACTTCGGTGGATGGCCCAGTGATAGCGGTATTAGATGTACAGCAGGTGTTGCGCAGAGCCGTCGCCGCCAAAAGGATCCGTAAGGTGATGGAGGCGCGGCGAAAGAAATTCGAGGAAGAGATTTCTGAGGAGCGTTTACAACTTCAAGGTGAGGAAACCCAGTTTCGTAAGCAAAGCACAATCCTATCGCCTGAGGCCATGAACAACAAACGCCGCGTGTTAGAGAATAAGGTTTCGGATCTGCGCCGCAAGGCAGAGCAAAAGCGAGGCATCCTCAACCGGGCCTTTAACGGCGCCACAAGAGAATTGCGTCAAGAGATCGCGAAGGTTTTAGCCGATCTGATGAAGGAACGAAATATAACCATCACTCTGGCGCGCAAAGCGGTGTTGGTGTTCGACCAGCGCCTGAACGTTACTGAGGAGGTCTTAAAACGC
>CAXGCE010000365.1:0-3210 GCA_964007795.1 uncultured Alphaproteobacteria bacterium
GTCGGGAGCGTCGGACGGGGCGGGGCAGATGAACGGGAAAGGTCACTGGTGCAACACCAACAGTCAGTAGCGAGCCGTCAAGACCCAACCTGCAACACCGACTGCGCGACACATATCCAACCACGCTGCTCGACGCTGCCGTGCCGCTGGATCGTGTGCAATTGATACTCGGACATCGTGACATAGGCATGACCCGCAGATACGCTGAGACCCGGCCTGAGGCGCTCAGGGAGGCTGTTGCGGCGACTTTCAACTAAGTCGGCACCTGCTGAGGCAGTGAGGTCGATCGCCTGTCTCCAATCGGCTACCTTGGTGACGGTCAGCGTGATCTGACCCTTACAACATCCCTTTTTTAAATGGCTTGGATAGTGTCCTTCCATCTCGATGTGGATCCGCTATGTTTGGTTCAATGCGCACTGCATTGCCTTTGCAGCGTGGGACAGCGAGGCGTCGGAACTCTGGTTGGCTCGAGATCGCTTTGGGGAAAAACCCCTCTACTACGCCCGACACAACCGGCATTTGATCTTTGGATCGGAACTCCGTGCACTGCGGGTGGTGCCGGGCTTCAGTCCGACGATATCCAGGTCATCGAGGCACATGGCACCGGCACTGCTGTTGGTGACAGCGTCGAGGTGTTTCTAGAACGGATAGAGAATGCCCTGGGTGAAGCCGTCATAAGCCGAGACAAGGCGCGCCGGGAAGAAGCCTGGAATCATTTAGAAGTGGCCCATGAAAAGGGCGAGCAAGTAGACGGTTCTATCGTTGGCCGGGTCAAGGGTGGCTTCACCGTGGATTTGTGCGGTGCCGTGGCCTTTCTGCCCGGCAGTCAAGTAGATATTCGCCCGATCCGTGACATCACGCCGCTGATGAGTAGCCCCCAGCCCTTCAAGATCCTGAAAATGGACCGCCGACGGGGCAACATCGTTGTCTCCCGCCGCGCCGTTTTGGAGGTCACGCTGGCCGTACAACGAACGGAATTAGTATCTAACCTGGCCGAGGGGCAGGTTCTGGACGGCGTGGTTAAGAATATCACCGACTACGGTGCATTCGTGGACCTGGGTGGTATCGATGGCTTGCTGCATGTCACCGACATGGCCTGGCGCCGCATCAATCACCCATCCGAAGCTCTGAGCATCGGCGAATCGGTTAAGGTGCAAGTCATTCGCGTCAATGCCGAAACGCAACGTATTAGCCTGGGCATGAAACAATTGCTGGCTGATCCTTGGGATGGGATCGAGACGAAATACCCCATGCAAGCTAAGTTTACAGGCAGGGTCACCAATATCGCCGATTATGGTGCGTTCGTGGAACTAGAGCCAGGCGTTGAAGGACTAGTGCATGTTTCGGAAATGAGCTGGACCAAGAAGAACGTGCACCCGGGCAAGATAGTATCCACCTCGCAACAGGTCGAAGTGATGGTTCTGGAAGTGGATTCAGAACGGCGACGGGTCAGCCTGGGGCTGAAACAATGTATAGACAATCCCTGGGAAGAGTTCATCAACGCTCATCCGGTTGGCAGCCGGGTCGAGGGTGAAGTCAAGAACGTCACCGAATTCGGTTTGTTCGTCGGCCTGGGCTTCGAGTTGGACGGCATGGTGCATATGTCCGACATCCATTGGGACAAGAGCGGCGAAGAAGCTATGAAGGACTATGCCAAAGGCAATATAGTCAAGGCCAAAGTTCTGGACATCGATGTTTCCAAAGAACGCATTAGCCTGGGTATCAAGCAGTTGAGCGAAGACCCTTTCACAGAGGCGGAAACCTTGAAACGCGGTGCCGTAGTGACCTGCACAGTAGCGGGCATTCTGGACCGCGGCATCGAAGTGACGGTCGGCGAAGGTCTGCGCGGCTTTATTCGACGGATCGATCTCTCCCGGGATCGTTCTGAACAGAAGCCCGAGCGATTTGCCGTTGGCGATAAGCTGGATGCGCAAATAACCTCCATTGAAAAAAATACCCGCCGTTTGGCCCTGTCTATCAAAGCGCGAGAAATAGCAGAAGAGAAGGAGGCTGTGCAACAATACGGCTCCTCCGACAGCGGCGCCTCGTTGGGCGACATTCTTGGTCCCGCAATGGGCCGGGCCCGGGAATTGGTCAATGCGGATCTTGATAATGCAGAGGATGAAGACGCCGAGCCTGATTATGGTGACACGGAAGTACCCGTTATCGAAACCGCCGAGGCTGACAATGGGGCCGAATCCAAAGCTGAAGCCGCCGAAGAGAATGAGACGGGCACTGACGACGATGGAGATTCTTTGGACGATGTCAGCGACAATCCGAAGGCCGACACCTAAGGTTACTGCAACATTGGGCGATTGATGGACCCGGATGCCATACTTGACCGCCGGCGTTTAAAACGGCGTCTAATCTTCTGGCGTGTATTTGCCGCTCTGGCTGTGATGGCGCTGATGGCCGTTGGCATCGGCAATTTTGTCACTCGCGGCGACAGCCACATTGCCCGCCTTTCTATTGACGGGTTTATTGCTGAGGACCGGGAGCGCGGCGATGCAATCGACAAATTAGTCGTGGAAGACGATGTGGCAGCGGTGATCGTTCGCATTAACTCACCTGGTGGCACCACCACCGGCTCTGAACAAATATATTATGGCTTGCGCCGAATAGCGGCACAAAAACCGGTGGTGGCCGTGATTGGCACCATAGGCACCTCGGGTGGATATATCGTGGCCATTGGGGCGGATCACATTATTGCTCGGGAAACTTCATTGACCGGCTCCATCGGTGTTTTGTTTCAAACGGCGGAATTCACCGGTCTTTTGAACAAACTGGGTATCAAGCCCCTCACCTTCAAAAGCACGCCGTTGAAGGGCCAGCCCTCACCAGTAGAACCTCTCACTGACGAGGCTCAAAAGGCCCTTGCCGAGTTACTGGCGGATAGTTTTGATTGGTTTTCAAGCCTCGTGCAGCAGCGTCGCAAACTAGGCGAAACGACACTGAAGGCGGCGACCGATGGCCGTGTTTTTAGCGGTCGCCAAGCGGTCAAGCTGAATTTGGTCGACGCTATGGTGTTCAAGTGATTGACATCGAAATTTGTAATGGTCGGATTCACTTCAAAATTTCTCTAGAATAATGTTTTTGGGTCATATTGTATGGGAAAAATACGTTTGGTAATGTTCTGGCCCCAGAAATAATCGAAATGATTTTTGAGATTTTTTGGGGTCTCCTATGTCCGGGGGGTGCTGTTCACCTATT
>CAXGCE010000366.1:0-3197 GCA_964007795.1 uncultured Alphaproteobacteria bacterium
AATGGGCGTGGGCCATTTGGCCAATCTGGAAGATCCGGATGCATTTAACGCCGCCATCCGAGAATTTCTGGGTGAGGTGGCTTGATTGTGGCTACCCAGGAGCAACTCGTAGCCACGGCGCGCCAACTGGGCCAGGAGAAATTTTTGCCCCGCAGCGCCACCTACGACCGAGAAGGCCGTTTCCCTACGGAAAACTATGATGACCTGCGCGAGGCAGGATTCCTCGGCCTAGTTATTCCGGAACGCTACGGCGGCCTGGGTGTCGACTATGCTCGTTACATGGAGATCTCAGCGGAACTTGGCCGCTGGTGCGGTGCTACGGCCCTGACTTTCAATATGCATTGCGCCACCATGTTGTGGACCAGCCAGATGGCTGATGATCTGAAGATGACGCCCACGCAGCGCTACAAACATGAGAAGCGCCGCGCCGGCATCTACAAAAAAGTAATCAAGGACGGTGCCATTTTTGCCCAGCCGTTCTCCGAACCTAACAGCGCGGCAGCGGCGGGAAAGGCTCCATTCGGAACCACCGCCAAAAAGGTAAGGGGCGGCTGGCGGGTCAATGGCCGTAAGCACTTCGCATCCCTAGCTGGGGCAGCAAACTATTACGGCGTGTTGTGCACCGAGGCAAAGGACATAGGCGAAGCGGATGCGCGCGACACCATATATCTGGCCATCGATGGCATGGCGGATGGTTTCAAGATAACCGGTGACTGGGATGTCCTGGGCATGCGGGCAACATCCTCTAATAACTTGGAATTAACCGATGTGTTCGTGCCCAATGATCATCAACTCATGCCCCGCGGCAAGTACTACCAAGCCGCACTGAATTGGCCCCACATGTTTATGAGCCTGTGCCCAACCTATATGGGCATCGCTCAAGCAGCCTTCGATTTTACCTGCGAATATCTGCGCGGCGAGGTGGACGGCGGGCCACCAGCAGGCAGCGCCCGGCATAGCGCCGCGAAGCAGATGGCGGTGGCCGAAATGCGTATTAAGTTGGAGCAAGCCCGCGCCCTGTTCGAACGCGCCGTCGGTGAGGCGGCCATAAACCCTTGCAAGGACGAACGCCTTCGCGCCTATGCGGCGCAATATACCGTCATGGAATTCGCGAACGATATCTGCCGCCTAGCCTTGCGCACTTGTGGCGGCCGTGCCATTTTCCGTAATCTGCGGCTGGAACAGCTTTACCGCGACAGCCGATGCGGCTCCCTCATGTTGCCTTGGACGCCTGAGATCTGCATGGAGCGCCTTGGCCGGGAAAGCCTATTCGATCCCAGCGACCACCAGAAGGAATTATAGGACGCGATGGATATTTCCCATTGGATCAGCCATTGGGCTGATTGGGACAGTGATCGAATTGCGGTGCATTTCGAAGGTCAGGATATTTCGTATGGCGAAATGGAGATTCGGGTCAGCCGCCTGGCGGCTATGTTGTCTGGCCAGTTAAACGTAGGCAAGGGAGACCGCGTAGCGCACCTGGGCTACAACAGCCCCGAGTTACTGGAACTTTTGTTCGCCTGCGCCCGACTCGGAGCCATGCTTGTCCCCTTGAATTGGCGATTGGCGCCACCTGAACATGCATGGATATTGCAAAATTGCGAATCGAAGGCGTTACTGGCGGAGCCTGACTTTGTAGATCACTTGAACAGCATTCGGGACGAAGTACCGGACCTTGCAATTATTGTCTACGGCGGCGGAGACCAATGGCATTCATATGAGGATTTGCTAACCGCGGCTGGAGCGGATGCTGGCGGCGGAACCTTGGATGATCCCGTGACCATCGTTTACACATCCGGCACCACGGGCCGGCCCAAAGGCACGCTACTGACCCAAGACGCCCTGTTCCATAATGCGGTAAATGCCATCGCCGCACACGACATCACCCGCCATGACCATGGTTTGACAGTTCTACCCATGTTTCATGTAGGAGGCATGAACATCCACACGACCCCTTCGATCTACGCCGGTGCAACCACGACCATTCAGGCGCGATTTGATCCGGCAAACACGCTGACCGCAATCTCCGAACGAAAACCCACTATATTCCTCACTGTGCCTGCGATGACCTTGGGCCTGATCTCCCATCCCAACTGGGAGACGACGGATCTTTCGTCCCTACGCCTCGTCGGGATCGGCTCGTCGGCAGTACCAGAAGCGGTCTTGCGTGCCTTTTTGATTCGTGGCGTCCCGGCCACACAGATTTACGGACTGACGGAAAGCGCCCCGGTAGCCATTTGTCTGCCTCTGGAAGATGTAGAACGGAAAATGGGGTCCTGCGGCAAACCAGCACTGCATACCAGGGCACGCATTGTTGACAATTTTGGCATGCCCGTCGCACCGGGCGAGGCAGGAGAGATAGTCTTATTGGGCAAGAACCTGTTTCAGGCATATTGGCGCAATGAAGAGGGCACCCGCGAAGCCTATACGGGCGGCTGGTTCCATACCGGCGACATCGGTCACCAGGATGAAGATGGCTACTATTACGTAGATGAGCGCAAGAAGGATGTGGTAATTTCGGGCGGCGAGAATATCTATCCAGCGGAACTGGAAAATATTCTGGCTGATTGCACAGACCTGTTGGAAGCTGCGGTGATCGGCCGTCCCGACGAACGCTGGGGTGAAATTCCCGTAGCCTGCGTAGTACGCCGGCCGGGTAGCTATATCCAAAGCGCCGATATCCTGGAGTTGTTCGAGGGACGTCTTGCCCGGTTCAAACATCCGCGCGGCGTGATCTTCCTGGAGACCCTGCCCCGCAATACCATGGGTAAAGTGGAAAAATTCACCTTGCGTGCGAAATTTGAAGCTAATAGTCCGTAAACCGCAAAAAGGTTGGTAGGTTGTCTCCACCATCGCCACAAATTCGTTATATTTTGCGGCTAGAATTATTAGTACTTGGGAGACTCGACGGGGAATTGGTGTGAAGCTGAAAGTTCTAGGACATTTGGTATTGATTGTGGCGGCGCTGTCGCATGGTGAGGCCCTCACGCAGGCGCAGATCAAAACGCCTGCGAAGCAGGCGATCTTGATCGATCACACCACGGGAACCGTTTTGTTTGAAAAAAACGCCGAGCAATCCATGGCGCCTTCCTCCATGTCCAAGCTGATGACCCTTTATATGTTGTTCTCCCGCCTAACTGCCGAAGGTCTATCCATGGAAGACACCTTTCCGGTAAGCAAAAAGGCTTGGCGCATGG
>CAXGCE010000367.1:0-3196 GCA_964007795.1 uncultured Alphaproteobacteria bacterium
CCGCCAGTATAGACGACGGCAATCTGATAAACGATCCACAAGTTGATGCCTTGGGCGAGGCGATCGCCGCCAGCGACGGCATCAATGACGAGGGCACGGTCGGAGATACGGCGGCGGTAGAACTAGATAGTAACGAGCTCCCAGGCACAAATGGTCTGGATAGCATTGAAGGTCCTTTGGATGCCAATTACAGGGAAAACTATAACAATGACGGTATGACGGATGCCCCCGCGGTCGATAATCAAAGTACTGACGACGCTGGCTACGAAATTCGCGATTGGTCGGGCGTAGGCGCCGGACTGTCTGGTAGCGCATCGGCAACGGCGACCCTGGAACAGGTTTTGAGCAGTGAGAGATCGCTAAAGGAACATGTTTTAGAGCAAATGAATGTACTGTTGACGGAGCCGGTGCTGCGGATCATAGGCCAGGAGTTGGTCTATCATTTGGACGAGGCCGGGTATTTGGCGGAAGATACCGAATTCATTGCCAATCGGTTGGGTAGTGACAAGGAACTAGTGGATTCCGTACTTGTTCAGATGCAGCAACTTGATCCGCCCGGAATATTTGCCCGTGATCTGGCTGAATGTTTGGCACTGCAATTGCGGGACAAAAACCGGTTGGATCCGGCCATGCAGATATTGGTGGAAAACCTGCATCTGCTAGCTAGTATGGATATACCCTTGATCTGTGAGACTTGCGGGGTCAGCGTCGAAGATGCTGAGAATATGATTGTCGAATTGAAGGCGCTCAATCCGAAACCCGGCCGGGCCTTTGACCATGACGTGGTGGCGCCTGTGGTGCCGGACGTCTTCGTCACCGGAACACCCGACGGCGGTTGGAACGTGGAACTAAACAGCGACAATCTGCCCCGCCTGTTGGTCAATCGACAATATTATGTCGAGGTGAATAAGGTGGCTGGGCGCAAGGAAGACAAATCTTATATCTCGGAATGTTTGCAATCGGCCAATTGGTTGATCAAATCCCTTAATCAGCGGGCCCGAACCATCCTATCCGTGGCGTCCGAACTGGTTCGCCAACAGGATGCCTTTCTGGCCAACGGTGTGCAAGACCTGCGTCCGCTGAATCTTCGGGCCGTTGCCGAAATCGTCGGCATGCATGAGAGCACTGTTAGCCGCGTGACGACGAATAAATATGTAGCGACTCCACGCGGGGTGTTTGAACTGAAATATTTTTTCACATCTGCGCTGACTGCAGCGGACGGTGGCGACGACCGTTCATCCGAGGCGGTTCGCGACCAATTGCGGGATTTAATCGAAAACGAGACGGTTAATACTGTGCTATCAGATGACAAGTTGGTGGATATTTTACGCGGTACGGGGGTAGGTATAGCACGCCGCACCGTGGCCAAATACCGCGACGCCATGGGCATTCCGTCGTCCGTTCTGCGTCGCCGTATTAAACGTATGGAGGCGCGCATCGCCAGTTGAGGTGCTGTGTTGACAGGGCTCTGCGCTCGAACTATGTTCCCCGCTCTTCGCTGCTGAACCGAGTTTTTGATCCGATCGCGCGGTAAGGAAGTTGTGCTGTCAACCGGCAATATCAGTTAACAAAGTTGACTCAAAACCAGCTAAAGTAAAACGTCATGCAAATCCTTGTATCAGGCAAGCAGCTCGACGTGGGCGATGTGCTGCAGAGCCATGTTGACGAACGATTACAAAGCCGCATTACCAATAATTTTTCCAATTCAATGGATGCCCATGTGGTATTCAGCAAGGAAGGACATGATTCCCACACCGATTTGTTGGCCCATGTTGGCCCATGCATTAATACTCAGGCTAGGGCTGATACCAGCGATATCTATGCGACCTTCGATAAGGCATCAGATAGGCTGGAAATATGGCTGCATCGTTACAAGCCGCGTCTGCAGGACAAACACGGTCACGAACGACCGGCATCCGAAGACTATGTGGCGCAAAATTTTGTGCCGGCTGTGGAATCCGAGTTGGAAGAGGCTCCGGAGGAATTTCAGCCCGTCGTTGTCGGGGGGGCATGCGACGGATATTCATCGCCGAACGGTAGGTGAGGCGGACATGCAGCTTGATTTCTCGGAACAGCCTGTTTTGATGTTTCGCAATATCGGAGACAGCCATATGGGCTGGATTAATTCGGTGACGGAATCCTACGGACAGGAACCATAGGGGCCCTGCATATGGAAATGGTCGATTTGCTGGTACCTGACGCCGTTGTCGCCAATCTGAAAGCAGGCAGCAAAAAGCAGGCTTTGCAGGAACTGTCGCAACAGGCCGCGACCCTTACCGGCTTGCACGAACGAGTTATCTTCGATGTCCTTTTGCAGCGGGAAAAGTTGGGCACTACGGGCATCGGGCGGGGGATAGCTATACCCCACGGAAAAATGCAGGAACTAAAAAAACTACACGGCTTGTTTGCTCGACTTCCCAAGGCCATTGATTTCGACGCCATAGACGAACAGCCAGTTGACCTAATATTCATGCTTCTTGCGCCCGTATCGGCTGGTGCTGATCACTTGAAAGCGCTGGCCCGTGTCTCGCGCCTGCTACGGGACGAAAGCGTTTGTGCGAAGCTTCGCGGCGCCGATGATCCAGAGGCGCTTTTCGCGCTATTAACGGTCCCCACTAATACGCCTGCCGTCTGATCTAAACCGTCTGACAGCGAATTCATTTGAATGAGGCTGCATGCTGGTTGGCATGGCCCTTAGGGTTGAGAATGGATAGGGGGAGCGGAATTCAGGGAAAGAAATTTAGAATTGTTCGCAGTTTAATAGGGTTTTGATCCTAATTATTGTTTTCCGACTTTACGGCGGTGCTTAGCGCCCACGATCTCGGGAAGGTCGAATTGTCGAAAATTGGGTAGAATTGAACTTCGGGACGAAGGCTCTCTTAACTTCGATTGTTGGCAAAAAGTAGGCAGGGAGTAGCGCTGGCACGAATGTCTGGGCCAGTTGCACACAGCAACCGCCTTGGCCGTATCCGTTCGTTGGCGGGCGGAAAGCAAGGCAAATGTTTCTTGGCGTTAGATTATTTATGCCCAGGGATAAGGAAAATACTACAACGGCTGCAATGAAGCCTTCATTGCAGCCATATTACTGCAGTTGCAGGGTTTTCGGAATATCAAAGTGGGTTGCCTGCAGATGAATCTGCATTATTACGGTTACGATTTTCACAGCTTCGGCTAGGTGATGGCTCCAGCTGGCAAC
>CAXGCE010000368.1:0-3195 GCA_964007795.1 uncultured Alphaproteobacteria bacterium
AGCCAATAGGAACGAAGAAGGGATGGCTAGGCCTACCAGGACCGCCGTGCGCACCCCCAGAGCAGCAACGACGACGATCATCACTAAGAGGATAGCGCTTAGAACGTTGTTCTGGAGATCCTCCAACATGCGTCGAATGTCTTTCGACTCGTCCTGAATAAAGTTAACCTGTACGCCGGCTGGCCAGTCCTTCGACCGGGCGGTTACAACGTGGCGAACCTCATCGATCGTCTCGATCACGTTCTCGCCTAGGCGTTTTTTGATTTCTAATGTTACACCACGACGCGAGTTGATCCGTGCGAAGCTGTCGGCATCTTTGAACGTGCGGCGCACAGTGGTCACATCCCGCAGGGTAATAACCCCATCGCCAAACACCTTGATGGGTAAATCCAAGACGTCCTTGGCTGTTTCAAATAAGCCCGGCACCTTCAAGGGGAAACGTCCCTTGCCAGTATCCATGGGGCCTGCGCCAATCAGTTGATTATTGCGGGTAACCGCGCTGATCAGTTCCTGGTGACTGATGTTGTAACTTTCTAGGCGTAGGGGATCTACCAGCACCTCCAGCAATTCTTCGCGATCGCCGGCGATTTTCGCTTCCAGAACGCCAGGTAGCATTTCCAGCTCGCGCTGCAGATTACGGGCAATTTTCAGCAAAGTGCGTTCGGATACGTCACCGGCCAAGGTAACCACCAGCACCGGGAATAGTCCTACATTTACTTCGTGAGCCGTAGGCTCATCGGTTTCGTCCGGCAAGTCGGGTTTTACCAAGTTGATGGCCTCTCGTACGTCACGCAAGGCCTTATCCGCGTCGAACCCAGCATCGAATTCAAGCAGGACTGAGGCATGACCAGTTTCCGCTCGGCTACGCATTTCCTTGATATTTTCGATGGAGCGCAGTTCCTGCTCCATGGGCCGTACTAGCAGACGCTCAGCATCCTCAGGCGATATACCTTCGTGACTCATTGAGACGTAGACGACGGGGACGTTGATATCCGGCTTGGATTCCTTTGGGATGGTCAGGAATGAAATAGTACCCGCGATCAGGACCAGAACGAGGACCGATAGAACAGTGCGGGAATGATGAACCGCGACCGAAATAAGAGCGTTCATGACGCGGATAAATCAGCGGTCTTCGGGGCAGTTTTCGGCACCATCTTGGAATTGCCGTCGTTGTCTCCTCCGGCGGCGTTAAAGATGCGAACACGGTCACCTCGACGAACATATTCCTGACCGACAACGATGAGTTCCGCCATATTCGGCAAGCCCGAGACCCAAACGCCATCAGCGTCACTGTCGATTATTTTTACCGGATAAAATGCAACCTGATCGCCATTCTCGACGCAGCGAACGCCCACTGTTCCGTGATCGTCCAAGGTCAGGATCGCCGGAGTAATGAAATGGGCCAAGGACTGCTTGGTCGGGAAGTACAATTCAGCAGTGGTGCCGTGACGCAGTTTCCGGTTCAAGTTCGCCACTAGCAATTCGACCCGGTAAGTACGCGTGGCCTCATCCGCTATGGCGGAAATGTAATGAATACGCCCTTCCACCCTCTGACCAGTCACTAGAGTTGCACTGCCCGGGCTATTCAGTTTCAGTCGACCGATATCAGTTTCGGCCACCTGGGCCACCACCAAATAAAATTTTTCGTCCACCAACCGTGCAATGCCGCTGCCGGCCTCCACATAGGCTCCCTGCTCAACCTCGCGACTGTCAACAACAGCATCAAAGGGGGCTCGGATAATGGTTCGCGACAGGGCTACTTCCATCTGCTTAACCCCGGCCCTGGCAGAATCCAGTTTAGCCGCGGCAGCGGAAAACTGGGTTTCCGCACGGTAGCCCTTTTTTCGCAGCTTCTTGGCTGCTTCGTATTCAACCTCACGCTGGCGCACCAGAGCCTTAGCTTCGGCCATATGGGCTTTCCGGTCAGCTACGTCGATACGGACTAGTTCATCGCCACGTCTGACACGGCTGCCCTTTTTTACCGAAATTTTTGTGATCCGGCCCTTGATTTCGGACTTCACCATGACCTTGCGCTTGGCTTCCGTGTGGCCGCGCACGGTGATCTTACTCCAGTGTTTCCGCGCTTGGGAGGATTTGGTGCGCACTGCGGTCAGGGCCGCCTGGCCCTGTTTCACTATACGTTCGGCTACGGATGTTGCCTGTTCGGGCTTTGCTTGATCACCGGCCGTTTTATCTGCCACTCCGTATTTGCCGCCGAATTCTCCGCTCAGCACCCAGCCCGCTGCAACAATGGCAATAATCACCGCCATGAAGACCGATTTTTTCATTATGGAATTCCCCTAGGTCGGGTCAATCGGCCACCTCGACGCGGTCGTTGTCAACCTGCGCCAGTAAAGCCTCACTTTCCACCAGGTATCTGTTTTCTTGCAAATAATTTGTAGCCGCCTCATAGAGGGCGCGCCCATAACCCGCGACAAATTGTTGCGCTGGCGTAGACCGCACTTCCCGGCTCTCCAGCTGGGCGACAAACTTACGGTGTTCATCGATACGCCTATCGATCATTTCGCCTACCCGTCCCGCTGGTAAAAGGTCTGAAAAAAGCATCGCCACCAAGAATTCTGAACGAACCCGATCCCGCCCCGGCATGTTATTAAACTGTGCCACCAGTTTTAGTCGCCCGTCTACCGTCAGGTTGTAGACCTTCTTGTCCGGGCGGTTAGCCTGGGCCTCGGTCTCGCAGTGTACGAGGCCGTCCTTTTGCAGCCGGGTTAACGCCGGGTAGATGGATCCGAACGAGGCGTCGTAAAAATGGCTGAAGGTATCTTCTAGCCTTTTCTTGATTTCATATCCCGATGCATCACCCAGACTCAACACGCCCAGGCACAACGTCCGCACATCCATCTGCAAAAAACTCCTCAATTTGACATTAAATTCCGATATGCCAATTCGATATATATGTGTCAAGAGTAACAGCCAGATAGTTTAACTATCTACGCAAGAAGGTAGAGAACGACCCTTTTTATTCACAATAAAATTGCGAGATTAACTAATCTCAATTGTAATTATCGAGAGTATTTCAATCTCCATATTATTTCGGTGTTATTGGCTTGGTCTTATATGCCCAACGACACCGACGTTCCGCCGTCTACGGGCAGGGCCGCGCCGGTAATAAATCCGGCGTCATCCGATGCCAAGAACAAAGCGGCATTAGCCACATCCCAGCCTGTACCCATC
>CAXGCE010000369.1:0-3194 GCA_964007795.1 uncultured Alphaproteobacteria bacterium
GGTGGCCATTTTTATTCCCTTAAACAATCAGTATTAGTCGCGGCATCCGGTTCCGGACAAGCCGCACCTCTCCAAGATGCACAAATCCCAAAATTAATTGGCGCGAGGTGCAACAGGTGCCATTACATGGCACCCTGGCCAACACGTTGCAAGCCTTTAAATCACCACTCAAAAAATGATTATGGGGATGTATCATGGCAATTATACAAACAAGATCCCATCATGTTGTAATGAGCTTCTTGTTACGGACGGAAAATGAGGAGTAAACCATGGACAAGAACAATGGACCGAGTGTACGGCCGCGCCGCAGTTTCATTTTTTCACCGGGGTTGCGGCCCGATATGTTTCCAAAAGCACTGGCCTCCGGCACGGATATAGTATGTGTGGAGCTAGAGGATGGTATCGCGCCCAAGGACAAGGCGGCTGCACGAGAAGGCGGCCTTGGTCTGTTTGTCGAACCGCAGTCGGATGACGGCGTGGAGAGGATCGTCCGCATCAACTGTCTGCGTACGGAATTTGGCCTGTTGGATGTTCAGGCCGTCATCGCAACGGACACGCCACCGCCTGCCCTAATGCTGCCAAAAGTAATGAGCCCAGACGAAATTGTTTGGCTTGACGACCTGTTGACAGAGCGCGGCCATAATACCCGCCTACATATCATCATCGAAACCAACCAAGCATTGGAGGCAGCATATGACATCGCCCATGCCTCGAAACGCATAGATGCGTTGTTTTTCGGCGGGGTGGACATGGCTGCAGAATTGCGCTGCAAAAATGCTTGGGAGCCGCTCCTTTATGCTCGATCCCGCGTCGCCCACGCTGCCGCATCTGTCGGTGTCGATGCCATCGACGTGCCCTATTTAGATCTGGAAGACCCAGAAGGCATGCGCCAGGAGGCTAACTCGGCCCGCGATCTAGGCTTTTCTGGCAAAGGGTCAATTCATCCTAAGCAGGTGCCGATCCTGAACGAAGTCTTCACACCTGACGAAGCGGCAGTGGCTCATGCCCGGCGCATATTAAAGGCATTTGCCGATGCAGATACAGGGCTGGTCGTGGTGGACGGCAAATTAATCGAAAAACCGGTTTTGCGGGATATGACCCGCATTATCGCTATTGCGGAACGGGTCGCGGGTTAATCAATAAACGCCTATTCTGCCGCCTTGTCACCAGAAATAGCGGCCGCCTCGACAGCAGGCGATAAATAGCCGCCTTGGCGCAGTAGTTCCCGCTGAATTAGGCTTGGTTGCAGCGCGCGGGGCATTAAACCATTATTAGCGGAAAGCGCCGCTGCGACGCCGGCAGCCTGACCGGTAAGCCAGCATTGTGGAATTTCGCGCAGAAATGAGTGGGAATTAGTGTCGCATGCCACATGGCGACCGGCAGCCAGGACTCCGTCGATACCCAACGGCACCAAGGCGCCATAGGGGACGGAGACATTAGGAAACTTCGGTGCCAGGGAGGTGGAAACACCGATCTCGTTGCACCAGACCTTGCCTTCGTCCCATTGCTCACGGGTCACCTTGTTTTCACCAATCAAACGGCGGCTATGACGGACGCCAATTTGCGGCGCGCCCAACATCAGGAAAGCGTCTTCAAAGCCGGGAGCAAATTCCTTGTAGGTTGCTACATGGCCAACGGTAAGTTGGCGTGATCGGATCTCAACTTCGCTCAAATCTTCCACGTCTATGGCGCTATAACCGGCCAAACGAGGTCCCATGAACAAGGCGATGTCGTTACGCCAAGAGACGAAGGGCTTTTCGAAATATTTCAGCCGTTCCCGACCCCGGTCCATGAAGTCCTTGAATGCCTGCTCCTCATTGGCACGAAAGGCGAGCCAGCGTTCCATATCCACGCCACCAATCATAAAAGCGGTGTTGATGCAGGAATGTATATCTGCAGGATCACTGTCGGTTTCAAACAACAACCCAGCACGCGCCAGCAGATCCGCATCGCCCGTGGTGTCCACCACCACCTTAGCCAAAATAGCCTGGCGCCCCTCCTTATTTTCGAAAATGGCGCCCTTCATGACCCCATCCTCGACAATGGGCTCGACGGCATAGGTATGAAAGGTTAGGCGCACCTTTTGTTCCAAAGCCATTTGCATAGACAGGGATTTTAATGCCTCTGGATCGACAGTCGGGGACCAGGTGGTAATACCGTGAAAGGCTGCCGTGCGCTGGGCCCAATAAGCTGCAGTTGCGGTGTCGGCCGAACCCCAATCAGTCCGAGGCGGACCCTGGATGGCATCCTCCGGAAGGCGGTCCATGAATTCCTGTGCGATGCCAGCTATCACCTGCCGACCGGACCAATCCGACATACGGTCAATCCAGATGACCAGACCGCCGGTAGATAGGCCGCCCAGATGATTATAACGCTCTACCAACATGACGTCGGCGCCCAGGCGACCAGCGGATATGGCAGCTGCCGTGCCTGATGGGCCGCCTCCGACCACCAACACATCTGTTTCTGCGAATACAGGAGTTTCCCTTGCGGCTTCTTTGATAGTTTTGGCGGGACGTGCTTGGCGTGGGGCCCTATCCCTGCCACCAAATATTTCCGTACCCCGTTCCCTGCCGATGGTGTTGGAGAAAGTGTCGCCGCTCATGATATCCTCATCACTCCTACTCGTGTGGCAAGGCTAACATAAACTCGTTGTCTGCAACAAATTGGAGAGCGCAAAAATTAGGTCATTCAAACAGGTAGAAATATTTACATGGGTTCAGTTGGGCCTCTTTACTGCAGCGAATTTGCCTGGAGCGGCCGACAAATAAGTGCCAACGGTTCCGGAAATGAAACTCGCGTAGTGAATTGATTTCGAGTGATCGCATTTGCGAGGGGTGCACGACATCCGAGCCTCTTACCCCCTAATCGTGGGCGAACAAGGCAATACTCTAACGGTACCAAATCCCTCTTTATCTAGTCAGTCTCCAGTTCAAGGAAAGTCGCGTCGGCAACTGCCAAATCCTAAATACACATTTGATAATTTTGTCGTTGGAGCGAGCAATCAATTTGCGCATGCGGCGGCGCGGGCGGTGAGCACGCACCCCGGCAAGAACTACAATCCATTGTTCATCTATGGCGGAGTAGGGTTAGGGAAGACGCATCTGATCAATGCCATTGGGCACGAGACGTTAGTCAAGAAGGGCAGCGGCAGTGTGGTGTATCTGTCCTCGGAGTCATTTACCAATGAGCTG
>CAXGCE010000370.1:0-3192 GCA_964007795.1 uncultured Alphaproteobacteria bacterium
CAAATCAGCCAAGCCAGACGCCGCCTGAATCATGTCATCAAACGCCGGCTTGTTTCGGTACGGGCCGTTCTGGCGAAAGCCGTACGTTCCGCAGTAGACAATATCAGCCTTGTAGCCGCGCAATGTCTGGTAATCGATGCCCAGACGCTCCGCCGCCTGGGACCGCATATTGTGAACAACAATGTCTGCCGCTTCGACCAGTCGATAAAAAATCTGTTTCGTATCCGTCTGTTTCAAATCCATAACGATACTTCGCTTGTTGCGGTTGGCCCCCAGAAAAACCGCGCCCATACCATCCGCTGGCGGCGGACCCACGTGTCGAATCGGGTCACCGCCGGGTGCCTCGATCTTGATCACATCGGCACCCATGTCGCCTAAGATCTGCGTTGCAAACGGCCCCAGCAAAATAGTCGTCAGATCCAGCACCCGCAGTCCAGATAAAGGGCCCAGAGCGGATCCTTTGGGTTCCGGTTCGTCTTGCACGCGATCGATGACCATTCAGTAGGAGCGAGGCAGATCCAGCACTCTTTCGGCCAGATAACACAGGACCATCTCCTGGCTGACCGGCGCGATCCTGGGAATTAATACTTCGCGAAGTAAACGCTCGACCTGGAATTCTTTGGCATAACCCATCCCCCCGTGTGTCATCACCGCGCGTTCACACGCCGTAAACGCAGCTTCTGAAGCAAAGTATTTCGCCGCATTAGCCGCTGCACCACTAGGTTGCCCAGCGTCATAAGCCCATGCCGCCTTCATCGCCAACAACCAACCCGCCTCAAGCTCCGCCCAGGATCTCGCCAAAGGGTGTTGTATGGCCTGGTTTTGGCCGATAGGACGACCAAAAACAACTCGCTCTCGGGCGTAGCGCGCGGCCCGATCAACCGCGTTTCTTCCGATGCCCACTGCCTCAGCGGCAATCAAGATACGTTCAGGGTTAAGTCCATCAAGGAGGTAGCGAAACCCTTTACCCTCCTCGCCAATCCGGTTCTCGACCGGCACCTCGAGATTGTCGAAGAAGACCTCCGTCGTCGCGTGGTTGATCATGGCGCGAATTGGAGTCACAGTCATCCCATTGCCAATCGCGTCCTTCAGGTCTACCAACAGCACCGACAATCCTTCGGTTTTTTTCCGGACTTCCTCCAGCGGCGTAGTGCGGGCCACCAACAACATCAGATCTGAGTGTTCAACTCTAGAAATCCAGACCTTCTGGCCATTCACAATATAGCGATCGCCTCGACGCACAGCCATTGTCTTCATTTGAGTCGTGTCCGTGCCGGTCGTTGGCTCGGTCACCCCGAAAGCTTGTAGGCGTAGTGAGCCGTTCGCAATTTTCGGCAGATAATGCCTACGCTGGTCTTCCGAGCCATGCCTGAGCAGAGTACCCATGATGTACATCTGGGCGTGGCAAGCGGCGGCGGAACTGCCGTTGGCGTGAATTTCCTCTAGAATAACGGAACCGGCACGGATGGGTAGTCCTGCGCCGCCGTATTCCTCGGGGATCAAGGCGCCCAAATAACCAGCTTCTGTCATAGCTTTGACAAATTCCGTCGGATATTCGGCAATTTCGTCCTTTTCCCGCCAATATTCCAAGGGATAATCCTCGCAAACCTTGCGTACACCATCGCGGATATCCTGATAGTCCGCGCCCAAGTCCATTTGTGTCATTCCGGCGCCGTCTGTCATTTCAAATTTTCCTTGCTCGATCACTAGCGGCCGGCGAAGTTCGCTTTGCGCTTTTCATTGAAGGCCAGGACGCCTTCACGTCGATCTTCGGTCGGAACCAATCTATTGTAGGCTTCCACCTCGATGCCTAGTGCAGTTGTCAAATCCGTGCCCATGCCAAGGTTTACAGAACGTTTGGCCTGCCGTAGGGCCAGAGGACCGTTGCTGGCCATTCGGTCGGCAGTCGCAAGGGCAGCAGGCATCAATTCCTCGGCCGCCGTGATTTTGTTGATGATACCCCATTCCAGACCCTCAGCAGCGGTAAACGGCGCGCCTGTATATAGAATTTCCTTGGCCCGGCGAGATCCGGCAGCGCGAGGCAAGTTTTGTGTGCCGCCACAGCCGGGGATAATTCCCAATGTTATTTCCGTCAGGGCAAAGCGGGCACTCTCCGTGGCATAGATGAAATCTGCCGCCAAGGCCATTTCGCAGCCGCCACCGAAGGCGGAACCGTTCACGGCTGCGATCACAGGAACCGGGCAGTCGATGACATGATAAATTGCCTGTTCAAATATGACGTGTTGCAGTCGCCATTCCTCGTCTGTCATGCCGTCCCGTTCCTTCAAATCACCGCCGGCGCAAAATGCCTTGTCGCCGGCGCCAGTGATAATCACGGTCCGGGTGTCACCCGGATCAAGCAAAAAGGTCGAAAATATATCCAGCATGTCGCGGCCCAATTGCGTGTTCATAGCGTTGCGCCGCTCGGGTCGGTTGATGGTGATTTGCAGGACATGGTCCTGAGGTCGTTTCAACAAAAGGGTTTCATAACTTTCCTGCATACGCGCTGTCCTAACGGTTATCCTAAACTAGGGTTGGGCCAAACGGATCATATTGATCAGATCACCGCCGTTCAATAGTACCTTCATGCGTGCTATCCCTATTCTGCATATTTCGCAGATGATGGAGGCTTATGGGCCAATGAGCAAAGGCAAGATCAAAACCCGCACCGAAACGGACAGCTTCGGCCCCCTGCAGGTGCCAGCAGACCGTTATTGGGGCGCGCAGACCCAACGTTCAAGGCAGAATTTCAAGATCGGTTGGGAAAGAATGCCAATTCCCGCTATCCATGCCTTTGGCATCGTCAAGCAGGCTGCGGCCGAGGCTAACATGGAACTGGGTACCCTAGATAAACGGCGCGGCCGCGCCATTGTTCGCGCCGCCAAGGAGGTAGCCCGGGGTCGCCTGGACGATCATTTTCCCCTGGTGGTCTGGCAAACCGGTTCCGGCACTCAAAGCAATATGAACGCCAATGAGGTTATCTCAAACCGGGCCATCGAAATTCTTAACGGCAAGATGGGTAGCAAAGATCCGGTGCATCCTAACGATCATTGTAATATGAGCCAAAGTTCCAACGATACATTTCCGACCGTGATGCATGTGGCGGCGGTACGTCAGATCCACGACCTGTTGCTGCCGGCCCTTGGGCATTTGCACGGCTCGTTGGAGGCGAAATCCAAGGCGTTCGGGAAG
>CAXGCE010000371.1:0-3183 GCA_964007795.1 uncultured Alphaproteobacteria bacterium
CCCTTAATTAATTCCGGTAACATGGCCTGCCGCTGCCCATCCGAAGCGTGATATTGCAGATGCGATGCGCCATAAATTGATGTGGTCATAAAAGCGGAACGGACACCATAATGGTGATAACCCAAAGCCTCTATGAAAACCGCCATGTCCATGTTGGAGGCACCGGTGCCACCAAATTCCTCGGCAATAGGCAGGCCCAGCCAACCCGCCGTCGCCATGGCCTGAAAGGCCTCTTCGGGAAATTCCGACCCCTTATCCAGCTCAAGCATTTTTTTCGCGGGCAGGACCCGACCCAACAGGCCCAAAATGCTGTCTCGCATGAGGATCTGTTCTTCAGTGAAGCCAAATGTCTTGTACGGCATGAACCAATCTTTTTTTATCCGTTATTTTCGGTCTAAAGGGGCGCGCTAAATTTTCGTCTACGTCTATTTTATATGAGGAGTAGAGCCTCCCGGCTAGGTGGCTAGGGCACTCATTGGCTCCAAATACTGGGTTAGGGTAGAAACAGAAAATCAATATCTGCGAAACTCTTCCTCAGTCGGCGCCTAGAGATTTTGCTTTGCCGCGCCCTGTAGATGGCTCCTGTAGATTTTTTTGTGTAATCTCACGTCCCCGGTCTGTCAAACGGCAAACCAGCCAGTCCGGCTTCAATGGGTTGGCAAACCAAGGCTCGGCCCAACCGGCCTTAACGCAGGCATGGATCGTGCGCACGTCAATCTCCTGCCCGTCGTCATCGAATAGAGGCAGTTTTCCGCCCGGCTGATCAAGGCCCCGGCTCAGATAACGGATTTGACCCTTACTTGGTTTTGCCATGAGCAGCAGACTATTCCATATTGTTGGTAAGGCAAAGTGTCCACACCTAGAGTGGGATAAGTTAGTTTGACCTGATCGCTGCTTCGAAAAAGGCTCCTGGTCTTGATTCTTTAATGATAATGAGGACTTGACATAATGGTGCGGCGCAAAATATAACACCTGGGTTCCACAGTTAAATACCCTAACGTAATTTAAGACGAGAGCGGACTATGCTTGAAAACAAGCCGCGCCGGGGGTGCCATTGGCCGTTGTGGCCCCATGGCGACCACCCGACACACGAATACTGCGGTGAAAAGCGCAGCCAGGGAAGTTCCTATTGCAACGAGCACAAGGCGAAATCGATCCGTGATCTAGACGTCGAGCCGCGCCAGCCGTTTATTCCGCGTAGAAAGGCTGCCTAGAGCGCGGGCCTTCGAATATGGGCACCCCGAACCTCTTCAAACGGTTTGGCTACCGTAACGGTCTACGATATAGATAATTGCCAATTAACACCCAGATTTTGTTGCGGTTTGGGTTGCGGGCCTCCCAGGCCGTGCGACACAGTTCAATCCGCCACAATCTTCTGAATATGTTGCACCATCGCCTTCAGGGTCCGTTCCCGCTGTTCCAGGTGGGGTGCGTGACCGCATTCGGGCAAAAACAAAGTTGATGCCTGTGGACCGATGCCGCGCTCGATAGCCCGGCATTGGGCAATAGTACCATATTCATCATCCGCGCCCTGTATCACCAGGGTTGGTACCGGTTTATCCGCGCAGATATTCGGCAAAAATTCTTCTAAATTCCAAGTATTAAAATCCTCGCCCAGCCACGGCTCAGACCAGCCCCGAAAGGCACAATCGACGTTGTCACCATGGTACTTCATCATGCGGGCACGAAGGTCAGTAGTCTCGTAGGTCTCGCACATAGCCCGGATGGAAAGGGCATTAGTCTCCTCCATGAACACATGGGGTGCTTCCAAAATCATGCCAGCCAGTCCGCGCGCCGGCGTGCTGCCTGCATAGATTAGGGATATTGAGGCCCCGTCGGAATGACCCACCAATATGGTGCGTCTAATTCCCGCAGATTTTAACACGTCTGGCAGTACAATCAGACCCTCGTCATGCATATAGGTGATGGGCCGGGGTAACTGGCACGGTTCGGACCCACCATAGCCCTGACGGCTATAAACAAACCCGCCTAGGCCCGTAGCCTCAACCAACTTCTCTGGAAAATCCCGCCAGAGGGCTACACACCCTAGGCCTTCATGCAAGAACACAAGGGTCGGTGGCCCATCCGGATCGCCCGAGGGTCTTGGGCCTAACCATTGACATTCCAGACGTTGGCCCGCTGCGTGAATTTGATCGTAGGTCCCAGCCATCAATGGCGCAGCTTAAATCGTTGAATTTTCCCTGTCGCGGTTTTTGGTAGCTCGTCCATGAATGATACCCAACGTGGATATTTGTATGGCGCCAGCCGGTCCTTGACAAATTTCTGTAATATCTTGGCATCCGCATCGGTGCCGCCACCCGTCTTCAGAACCACGAAAGCCTTGGGCTTGATGAGTTCATCTTTGTCTGCATATCCCACCACTGCCGCTTCAAGGACGCTATTGTGCGCCATGAGAGCACTTTCCACTTCAAAGGGCGAAACCCAAATGCCGCCAACTTTCAACATATCGTCCGAACGACCGGCATAGACAAAATATCCTTCCTTGTCGCACATATATTTGTCGCCGGTGCGGGTCCAGGCGCCCTCGAAAGTAGCAATGCTCTTTTCGCGGTTATTCCAATAAAAAGGTGAAGATGACGGCCCGCTTACCAGTAGGTCGCCAATTTCCCCTTGGGGCACATCGGCACCAGCGTCATCCGTCAAACGGCACTGATAGCCAGGCACCGGCAGACCAGTGCTGCCAAATTTCACTTGGCCTGGCCGGTTGGAAAGAAAGATATGCAGCATTTCGGTGGAGCCGATGCCATCGAGGATATCGATACCGAAGCGCTGTGCCCAACGCTTGGCCACGTCTTCGGGCAAAGCCTCGCCGGCAGAGACGCAATGGCGTAACTTTGGCGAGGAAGCAGCTCTGTCAATGTCATCGTCCGCCAGGATGCCGGCATATAGGGTCGGGACGCCAAAGAATATTGTCGCCTCGTTGTCGTGGATCCGTGCCATTACGTCCTCGGGCGTTGGCCGCCCCGCCATCAATACTGCCGTTGCTCCCACTGCCATGGGAAAAGTCAATGCGTTCCCAAGGCCATAGGCGAAGAACAGCTTGGCGGCCGAATAGACCACGTCATCGGCCCGAATACCAAGAACCCCCATGCCGTAAAGCACAGCCGTGTTGATCATATCACTTTGTAAGTGGGGAGCACCTTTGGGCCGGCCCGTAGAGCC
>CAXGCE010000372.1:0-3175 GCA_964007795.1 uncultured Alphaproteobacteria bacterium
AAAAGCTCGCGCGGTACTAACCCGGCGGCGGCGGTAGGCGGTACGTTGAACATAGGAGATACCCTCCTGCACTGCACCGTTGTAATCGGGGTTGCGGGGAATTCCAATCTGCCCAGCGCCTTCCATGAACGCCTCACACAGGGGATGGATATAATTCAAGTCAGTAACCTTAAGAGGACCTTCGCCGCCACGAAATGTATCCTCCTCAGGAGCGCCAATTTTCTCCTCACAACGACGGAAATAGGGCAACACATCGGCATAACCCCATCCCTGGTTGCCGCGCTGTGACCAGTTGTTGAAGTCCATGCGCTGACCACGGTTGTAGATATGCCCATTGATGGAAGAGGAGCCTCCAAGCGTCTTGCCCCGCGGTACATCGATAATTCGCCCTCCGGTCCAATGGCTTGGTTCCGCCCGATACATCCAATTCACATTGGGATTTGTCAGGGTTTTGATGAAGCCGGCGGGAATATGAATGTAGGGATGCCAATCGGTAGGTCCTGCTTCCAATAGGCAGACAGAATGTTTACCATCTGCCGTCAGCCGGTTCGCCAAAATACACCCAGCGGAGCCGGCGCCGATAATTACATAGTCAAACTTATCAGCCATAAGGCCACCTATTTTCCCGGCCACATGCGAGGCCAATGCCTATTCATCCTTATAGCTTACGTATTGTCCCCGAATTTGCGCAACAAATTAGTGCACGAATACTTAACATCCGCACAAAGCAGATAATCACGATTTGGTGCTATGAATTGCCTAGGAAGGTTCGGCCTCAACCCCCCGCCTGATCCTCGTGAAACTGGGCTTCCGTCCAGGCGGCCCTGGTAAACCCCAACGGACCGGCGATTGTTTTCCAGTTGGGCACAAGAACTTACCGTGTACATCCGGCGTTGGTAAGAACTAATGAAGTCAAATCAAACATCGTGAACGTCCAAAACACCTGGGATGGCCTTCAAGGCACCGCGGACGTGCGGAGTGATGGCGAAGCCGCCGGGCAGGGTCACTTCCACTTCCCGGCCAATTTTCTTCACTTCGAGAAGAAGCGTCACTTGACCGCGACCTTTGTTCTGGTCGTTCAACAGACTGTAAAGATTCTTGAGCGGCGCAGAATCATTCAGAAGCACCCTTATTCCGGCGGCAACGTTCAGGCTGGCTTGTTCAATATCGACGATTTTTGAGGCGACCATCCGCCGACGCTCGCCGTCGTAGCGCACGTCCACCGTCATGACGATGGAATTGCCCTTGATTAGGAATTCCCGACTGTCCGCTAGTTCATCGCCGAACAGGGTGACTTCGAATGTTCCGGTCTTATCTGATACTTGGAGGAAGGCATACGGATTGCCCTTGGCGCTTTTGCGCTCGCTCATCTCCTCGATGGTAGCAGCAATGCAAAACTGCTGGCCACCCCGATCAGCTCGGAATTCCATTTCCGCGTAGTTGACCATTGATTTCCGGGCCAGCAAGGACGGGTAGGATTCCAGAGGGTGGGCCGAGAGATAAAATCCGACCGCCTCTGTTTCATTAGCCAGCTTATCCAATTGCAGCCACTCGGTCACCACCGGCAGAGGCGGCGTCAAGGCCTCATCTACCGCGTCGTCACCGCCAAAAAATCCAAGTTGATTGGAACCGCGTTCGTCTGCTGCACGGCCCGCAACCCGCAGCATGATCTCCGCTGCCGCTAGCATCTGCGCCCGATTTAGGTTCAGGCTATCAAAGGCACCGGCACGGGCTAAATTCTCCACCTGGCGCTTGTTCACTTGACGCGGATCCAGGCGGTTCGCAAAATCCCAAATGGTCTTGTAGGGACCGTTTTCCTCGCGCTCAGCGACCACCGCCGCCATGGCTTCTCGGCCAACATTCTTGATCGCCGCCAGGGCATAGTGGATGCCGTCGGCGCCGTCTTCCCCAATCCCCCGCGCAACAGTGAAGGCAACGCCGGATGAGTTCAGATCGGGCGGCAGCAGCGGGATGCCCATGCGCCCGACCTCCTGTTTAAAAAGGTTCAGCTTGTCCGTATTGGTCAAATCAAGCGACATTGTTGCAGCCATAAATTCGACCGGATGGTTAGCCTTCAAGTAGGCCGTCTGATAGGCAATTAGCGCGTAAGCGGCGGCATGACTTTTGTTGAAGCCATATCCCGCGAACTTGGCCACTAGATCGAAGACATATTCAGCTCGGTCCCCATCAATGCCTTTAGCCACGGCACCCTGAACAAAACGGTCGCGCTGGGCGGCCATTTCCGCCTTTATTTTCTTACCCATGGCCCTACGCAATAAATCCGCATCGGCTAGGGAATATCCAGCCATCACCTGGGCAATCTGCATCACCTGTTCCTGATAAACGATGACCCCGTAAGTCGGCTTCAGGATCTCTTCCAAGCTTGGGTGCAGATAGTCCAGTGGTTCGGCCCCGGATTTCCGGTTGCAGAACAGCGGGATATTATCCATGGGACCGGGCCGGTAAAGGGCTACCACGGCAATAATGTCCTCGAAACAGTCGGGGCGCATCTGTCGCAACATATCCCGCATGCCCGAACCTTCCAACTGGAATACACCCACCGTTTCTCCCCGTGCGGTCAGCTCGAATACCGCAGGATCGTCAAGGGGAATGCGGCCCAGGTCAAATTTGGGATCTGTCTGATGGATCATCTCCACCGCCCGGTCCAAAACCGTCAGCGTTTTCAATCCCAGGAAATCAAACTTCACCAGTCCCGCCGGCTCGACCCATTTCATATTGAACTGGGTCACAGGCATATCTGAATTCGGGTCGCGGTAGAGAGGAACCAGTTGCTCTAATGGCCGGTCCCCGATGACGACGCCGGCGGCATGGGTCGAGGCGTGGCGGTATAACCCCTCCAGCTTGATTGCGACGTCGAAAAGACGGTCCACACCGGGTTCTTCCGCCATCACTTGTTTGATGCGTGGCTCAGCCTTCAAAGCTTCGGGGAGGGTGATAGGATTGGCCGGGTTGTTAGGGACCATCTTGCACAATCGATCCACCAAGCCAAAAGGCATCTCCAACACCCGGCCCACATCGCGCAGCGCAGCGCGGGCTTGCAGTTTTCCGAATGTAATGATCTGCGCCACTTGATCTTGGCCATATTTGTCCTGAACATAGCGGATTACTTCGTCTCGGCGGTCCTGGCAAAAGTCGATGTCAAAATCCGGCATGG
>CAXGCE010000373.1:0-3171 GCA_964007795.1 uncultured Alphaproteobacteria bacterium
GAAACCCATGCCCATGCATGACCTGGTAGTACCCCTGGCTCGTACCTTGAGTTGGTATTACCGCTGGCGGGATACCAAGGATTGATTTTTTTGGGATGGCTAGCTGATTCTGACCAGCAGGCAACCGCTGGTTTTAGCGCTTCAGTACACTCTGAAGCTTCATGGCGATGCCCATGTCACCTTCTATCTTCAACCTGCCGGACATGAACGCTGATGTACCGTCTAGTTCCCCTTGCGTCATGGCGATGAAATCATCCAGGGATATTTTCAAGGTGCAGTCGGCTTCACCATCTTCGTTCGAGATCAAGTTGGGTACCTGACTGGCGTCTAACATCAGGAATGCGCCGTCGCCAAAATCCCATTTTACAGACGCACCTAGGCCGCAATCTTCGCCCACGGCTTCGCGCATTCCCGTTGTCACTTGTTCCAAAGACATGATCGGTAATCTCCCAAGTTCTTTGAGGTAATTTGTAATTATGAAGCCTCAAATAGCCTCGCCGGAGCCTAAAAGCAATGGTTCAATCTCAGTTGGATTTCTTGACCAAGTGGGGGCCGTTCAGTAGCTTCGCAAGATAGCGCTGCCTTTATGTGAAGAGAGAAATTATGCCTTACGGAACTGTGTTTCGGCCTGGATTGTTTAGCGGCGAAACTATCATTGTTACGGGCGGCGGCAGCGGCATGGGGCGTTGCACCGCCCATGAATTGGCCCATCTTGGAGCCAAGGTGGTATTGGTAGGCCGTCGCAAGGAAAATCTGCTGCAGGTGCAGAAAGAGATTATCGCGGACGGGGGTAAAGCCGAATTACAGGTTCTGGACATTCGTGAGGAAGAGAATGTCATTGCCGCTGTGGACATGATCATTGAGCGGGACGGCCCAATCCATGGACTGGTAAACAATGCTGGCGGCCAGTTTACGGCTGGTCTGGAAGATATTAGCAAGAATGGTTGGGACGCGGTGGTCGGCACTAATCTGACCGGCGGATTCCTTATGAGCCGGGAAGTCTTTCGCCAATGCATGAAGGAACAGGGCTCGGGCGTGATCGTCAATATTACAGCCGACCATTGGATGTCCCTGCCCACCATGGGGCATTCAGGAGCAGCCCGAGGCGGCATGGAGAATTTCACAAAGACGGCTGCGGTTGAATGGGGCCGTTACGGCATTCGGGTCAACAGCGTGGCGCCCGGCTGGGTCATAACCTCTGGCTTTGACACATACGGCAGTGATTGGGGCCAACATATGCGCTCTTTGGAGAAATTTATCCCTTTGAATCGTCTGGGCCGTGAAGCGGAAGTATCCGCCGCAATTGTCTTCCTGCTAAGTCCGGCCGCCGCCTTCATATCGGGTAGTTGTATTCGAGTAGATGGTGCCGCCCCCAATATGCAGCATAATTATACTCTGCCCGATGGACCGGGAAACCAGCACTTTGCTGGTTTCCATCGTGAGATCATGCCAAGCGTCCTTGGTGGCGGGACCGACAATTAGCATAACCCAGGATCAAGGAAACTTTGCAAATGGCCTTCACCAAGGTCCTGATAGCCAATCGCGGCGAAATCGCTTGTCGCATTATGTTCTCGGCCCGTGAATTGGGCTACGAAACCGTCGCCGTCTATTCCGAAGCTGATGCCAACGCACCGCATGTTCACATGGCTGATTTGGCGACCTGCATTGGTCCGGCACCAGTAGCCGACTCTTATCTAAATATTTCCGCAATTTTGGCGGCGGCAAAACGGACAGCCGCGGATGCGGTGCATCCTGGATATGGTTTTCTGGCAGAGAATTCCCAATTTGCCCAAGCTTGCACCGAAGCAGAATTGACATTCATCGGACCATCGCCACAGGCCATCGAACTCATGGGTAACAAGCGCCTGGCCAAGCTCCGCATGGCTGACTCGGGTGTCCCGTGCCTGCCAGGCTATATTGGTGCGGCGCAAGACGATGACATCCTGACTGCGGAAGGGATAAAAATTGGATTTCCCTTGATGGTTAAGGCGGCCGCTGGTGGCGGTGGGCGTGGCATGCGCCTGGTTCAGGACAACATAGAGCTGGCGGCCGCTATAACGGGCGCTCGGTCCGAAGCTGAGAATGCCTTCGGATCCGGCGAACTGATCCTTGAAAAAGCGGTTGTTGACGCCCGTCATATCGAAATACAAGTTTTTGCCGATAATCATGGCAATTGCGTGCACCTAGGGGAACGGGACTGTTCGGTTCAAAGACGCCATCAAAAAGTCATTGAGGAGGCACCGGCGCCTGCGGTGGACGAGGCCTTGCGGGCAAGGATGGGCGCGACGGCCGTGGCGGTGGCCCAGGCCATCGATTATGTGGGGGCAGGTACAGTTGAGTTTTTGCTGGGTGCCGAGGGAGAATTCTACTTCCTTGAAATGAATACTCGTTTGCAGGTGGAGCACCCGGTAACCGAAATGATTACAGGGCTGGATCTTGTGGCCTGGCAGTTGGATATTGCCTCCGGCGATCCTTTGCCCCTGACCCAGGACCAAATAGAATTTCAGGGGCACGCTATCGAAGTGCGGCTGTATGCCGAAGATCCTTACAAAGATTTTCTGCCTCAGACCGGACCCGTCGTAGCTTGGCGGCCCTCACCGAATGTGCGCGTGGATACTGGTATAGCCGAGGGACAGGAGATAACTCCGTTTTACGATCCCCTGGTGGCAAAAGTTATTGCTCATGGACGCACCCGGGAAGAGGCACGCCGCCGCTTACTTAGGGGGCTGGACGGCACGGTTTTGCTCGGCGTGCCTAACAATCGCGGGTTTCTCAGAAGTATGTTGCGGCATGAAAGGTTCATTGCCGGCAGCGTGACGACAGAATTTATTGGTGCAAATTTTTCCAATCCGAAACGGCCCATTGCCGGACCTGTTGTCGTTGGCTTAGCAGGGGTACTGCTGTACCGGAATAGCGCTTTTACGCAGTCTGGCTGGCAATCTGCCTCACCAGCAAGCCCTTTGCTCCATCTGCGTTGGGGCGAGGAACAGTCCGTCTGTAAGGTGGTTGTCAGCCAAAACGAATTCGAAGTCGAACTGCCTGACGGCCAAAGCATTAGGTTGGTGATTGTCTCCGATAAAGATGGCCGCCTACGATTTTGCCATGATGGCGTTTCGATGACTGCCGTCTACGCCTTCAGGGACGATGCCCTATTTTTAGACATTTTTGATG
>CAXGCE010000374.1:0-3170 GCA_964007795.1 uncultured Alphaproteobacteria bacterium
GGTTGCGAATTCCAACTTGACTGTTCGACGGAACTGCCGGGCCTGTTCGTCGCTGGCGAAGATGCCGGCGGCGTACATGGTGCTAATCGTCTAGGTGGCAATGGCGTCGCAAATTCCACGGTTTTTGGCGGTATTGCCGGCGAAACAATGGGCGAATATGTTAAACATATCTTGACCATTCCCGACGCGGATCCAATCGCTCTTGACGCGGGTGTGGCCCGTTGCTGCCAACCCCTGGGTCAGGCGAAAGGAAATGCTGACGGCATTCGCCAAACTTTATATCAATGCATGTGGGATGACGTAGGGATTATTCGGGACGCCGACGGCCTTCAGCAGGCTGGAGTAGTGCTGAAGGATCTCAATACCGGTTTACTTGATGTGACGCTGGACAAAGGCAATCTGGTTTATAATCTCGGCTGGCATGATTGGCTGAATTTACACAATCTGTTGCTAATATCCGAAGCTATCAGAATTGCTGCCATCGCCAGGAAAAATTCCCGAGGGGCTCATTACCGGGCGGATTTTCCTGACGCCGGTGATTTGTCAACTTCTCGCTACACTAAAGTCATTCTGCGGGATGACACCATGCATATCACCACAGAACCGGTCGAATTCAGCCGCGTTCAGCCGGATAATTTGAGCTTATAAAAGGTGAGGCTCTGAATTTTCGCAAAATGGGAAATCTTTCGTGCCACTATTACCAATGACCCTTGCAGGGTTTGAAAGATAATAAGCATTGAACATACGGTCTCAACTAAAGTCCAGTACCGGCAAGCTCTACGAGCAGATTGCGACCTTGATGCGTAAACGCATCACCACCGGCGCCTGGGCAGCGGGTGGGCGTGTCCCCATTCTAAAAGAACTAGCCGAAGAATTTGGCGTCGCTGTGATCACCGTACGACAGGCCCTTTCCATATTGGAGGCAGAAGGTTTAATTTGGCGCCGTCAGGGCAAAGGTACGTTTGTCGCCGAACGCGCCAACGATCAACATTGGATCAAGCTAGGTACGGATTGGTCCAGCATGATCTATATTTGGGCTGCAACAAAACCGCATATTCTGGCCGCTGAGGAAGACGTAACATTGCCCCACGGTTGGGATGACAACGGTATTCCTGCTACCTCCTACCGCTTCCTCCGGCGCTTGCACCGATCGCACGAGATACCCTATGCGGTATTGAACATCTATCTTGATGCCGCATTATGGCGGACGGACCCGGATCGTTTTGATACGCAAATGATTATCCCGTTCCTTCAGGACCTGCCCGGTATCGTCATTGCCGAAGCACGCCAGACTTTGACCATATCAACTGCTGATTTGGAAATCTCTGAGTTGCTCCACATTTCCGTCGGAAGCCCTGTGGGTGAAGTGCGTCGCCAATTCCTGTCCCCCGATGGGCGGATCCTTTATGCAGGATTGGCCGTCTACCGCGGTGATCTGGTTATGCTGGAAACGGTGCAAGACCTCTCCCATGGCAAAGAATAGGTGGAACATATAGGTTAGGCTCATCGCTTGCGCCGCTATCCATCTCTGCCAGAGTGCGGAAAATTGGGCAATGGGATATTGAGGAATCTATTATCCTCCGCTGCTTTTAACGATTCCTCGCCCCACACCTCAGCGACTTGGTCCCGACTGTAGTAGCTCCAACGCAGGTCATTTTTTGATGGAGGTAGGCTCTCTCAACAGTCCCGTCATGTTTGTGCCTTCATTGTCGTTATTTTTGTTACGATATGGAATTGTTAGGGCCGGCATCTCTAAAATATAGTTTTGCTGTGCAAAAGCTGCTTTCGCGACCCGGTTGAGCAGGTTGCAGTTATTTGACCGCTTGCCCCTGGCGATGGCGTGTTATACCAACCAAAAACCGATCATCAGCGAGAAAGGAAACCTTTACATGGATGGTCATGATCCCATCGTCATTGTTAGCGGTTCGCGCACACCCATGGGCGGTATGCAGGGTGATTTCACATCGGTTGCCGCATCCGAATTGGGGGCAGGTGCCATCCAGTCCGCCTTGCAGCGAGCTGGCATAAATGGCGATGATGTGGATGAAGTGATTATGGGCAATGTCCTCGGCGCAGGTCAGGGGCAGGCCCCCGCGCGCCAAGCGTCTAGGGGCGCCGGCGTCCCGGCTTCAGTCGGAGCCACGACCATCAACAAAATGTGTGGTTCAGGCATGAAGGCGGCCATGTTGGGCCACGACCTGCTGGTTGCAGGCTCCGCCAACGTAGTTGTTGCTGGCGGCATGGAGAGTATGACTAATGCGCCCTATTTGCTCGAAAAAGCGCGCGGCGGGTTCCGCCTAGGTCATGGCGAGATTAAAGATCATATGTTTCTTGATGGTCTGGAGGATGCCTATGACAAGGGTCTGGCCATGGGAGTGTTCGCGGAACGCACTGCGCAGCACTATCAGTTCACCCGAGAACCTTGCTCGGCTAGATCGGCTGATCGAAATCAACCATCTACTCAACGATCCGCGCGGCCTCTCCGAAGCCGATGCAAAGCAGCTTGCACAGGAAGGTATCCCCTTCTATTTTCTCTACGCGACTATCCATTCTAACGAAGTTGGAAATGGACAAGCGATTATCCAGATCGCGCATCGTCTGGCAACTGAACAATCGCCGCAGATTCGAGAAATTCTCGACAACACGGTCCTGCTCCTTGTCCCATCCCAGAACCCAGACGGACAAATTCTCGTTGTCGACCACTGGTATGAAACCAGGGGAACCAACTACGCGCGACTCTATCCGGACCTCTATCACCGCTATACCGGACACGATGACAACCGTGATTGGTTCATGTTTACGCAAAAGGAAACACGACTCGCTATTAACATCCACCGTGATTACAAGCCGCAGCTCACCCACGACATGCACCAAATGGGAACCACCGGAGCCCGCATCTTTGTTCCGCCCTATCGGGACCCGCACGACCCCAACATCCATCCGTTACTGCTCGAAGGACAAGCCCAGATCGGCATGGCGATGGCGGCGGCCCTGATCGCTACCGGACAGGTGCCGCTGGAACAAGCCACCCGTCGAACGCGACGTCTCGAGGTGCTCCGCGACGGAACCCGGATCGACATCGCCCTGGTCGACGTCGCCGCCTGTGACATTCCCGTACCAGGCGCCCGGGCCGTCTGGAACGTCGATCGCATCTGCCAACTCGTCCTGTC
>CAXGCE010000375.1:0-3169 GCA_964007795.1 uncultured Alphaproteobacteria bacterium
GACTGCGGGTTCAAGATCATCAAACATAATGTCTGTGGGTTTCAATAGACGGACCCCATGTAGACTGGTCCCGGCTAAATCGAACGGGCGTGATTCATTTAGAATTGAAAAAATAGCATTTGCGTCAGCGATGTCTCGGGTCAGGGGGCCGACGGTATCAAACGTTGGAGAAAGAGCAAGAATGCCGTCTAGAGGCAACAGGCCGATGGTGGTCTTTAGCCCGACGATGCCGTTCAAGGCAGCTGGGATGCGGACCGAACCGCCGGTATCACTGCCAATTCCAGCGGCTGCTAGGCCATTGGTGACAGAGACTGCGGCGCCAGAAGAAGAACCACCCGGCACTCGTTCTATTTCCTCATCGGCGCCGTTTGCAGGAGTGCCCATAATTGGATTGATGCCAAGTCCGGAATAGGCAAATTCTGATAACGTCGTCTTGCCTAAACAGACCATGCCTGCCAAGGTTGCCCGTCGTAGCAACAGGGCATCCCGGTTCGGCACGCGGTCCTGTAATAACGCAGACCCGAATGTCGTTTCTGTACCGGCTGTGTCCGTTAGGTCTTTCCATGACATGGGCACGCCGTCCAGAGGACTTTGCCGCAGTCCAGCCTTAGCGCGGGTCGATGCCGCAAGGGCCTCCGTTCGAGCTCGGTCTGCCGTGGCACGGATATATATCCGATGCCCTGGGTCTAAAGCGGCCATGCGGTCTAAAAAATATTCAGCTAAATCAACCGGATCGATCGATTTTTTCTGAATGGCGGCGCCTAATTCCAGAGCCGTCATCTGATGCCATGCATTTTTGTTCATGATCGTAATTTACCCCGCCAAAGTGTGCTGGACAACGCTACAACATGGCGCGACATTGACAACATGGTTGATATTCAAACGGATGTCTTAATCGTCGGTGGTGGCTTGATAGGACTTACCCAAGGACTAGCCCTATCGAGTGCGGGATTGCGGTCAGTGGTGGTTGAGCGGCAGGAAACAGATGTTTTGACGACAATGACCCATGATGGCCGCGTTTCTACAATCTCATATGGTTCTGCAATGATGTTCCGACAAATCGGCGTCTGGGATTATATGGCAGACCACGCAGAACCAATCGCTGAAATACGAGTGGCGGATAACGGCGCACCGTTGTTCCTGCACTTTGACCATAGGGAAGTAGGCGATCGGCCATTCGGATTTACAGTTGAAAACAGGTTCATTCGACAGGCATTGTATCGGGCCTTGTCACTCGCTGACGGAATCCAATTAATTGCCCCTGCGGATTTGGTGGATGTTGATCGGGGTCAAAACAGAGCCCGGGCCAGGCTTGCCGACGGCCGGACGATTGAGGCAGCTCTTATAGTCGCCGCAGACGGGCGGGACTCTCCCTTGCGGGAAGCCGCCGGTATTAGATGCCTGACTTGGAAATACGATCAGACCGCGATTGTCACGACCGTCAGTCATGACTTCAGTCACGGCGGCATCGCCTCGGAATTGTTTCTTCCTTCCGGGCCTTTCGCTCTATTACCCATGCAAGGCAACCGCTCCGCCTTGATCTGGACCGAACGTAGCCGCGATGTTGCGGCTCTTCTTGCGCTGAATGAAGAGGCGTTCGATGCAGCGTTGATGGAGCGAGCGGGTGAGCATTGGGGTCGGATTTGGTGTGATGCACCGCGTTGGAGTTATACACTAGGACTACAGAACGCTGAACGCTACTTCGAAGACCGGCTGGTTTTGATTGGCGATGCGGCACACGGTATGCATCCAGTGGCTGGACAAGGCCTGAACTTGGGTCTGCGTGACGTTGCGGCGCTGGCTGAGGTGTTGACCGATTGCGCCAGATTAGGTCTGGATCTGGGTGGTGGCGAGGGACTACGCCGTTATCAACGGTGGCGGCGTTTTGACGCCTTGAAGATATTGATAATGACCGACGGACTGGTTCGGCTGTTTTCTAACGATATTACGCCAGTGCGCCTGGCCAGAGTTTTGGGACTTGGGCTGGTAAATAGGATTGGACCCGCAAAAAGATACTTTGAACGTCAGGCTGCCGCCATGGCTGGTGATTTGCCAAGGCTGATCCGAGGTCAGGCGTTATAGATTTTGGGTTTGTGCTTCGCCATCAGGGGTGAGGTGGCTGCCTGACATTATTGATGGCTATGATCGGTTTATTTGAATTAGTAAAATTTTGAAATAACATGACGGTCATGCTCCGTGCTATTAAACGTATCTCATATCTCCAATTCAGCAATGACTGGTACATGGTCGGATGCTGGCTTGTAGCCACGGGCTTTTTTGAATATCTCTACGTTGCGAAGACCATCACGTAAGGCAGGCGTGACCCAGATGTGATCCAGGCGGCGGCCTTTGTCGGCTGCCTCCCAATCAGGTGAACGGTAACTCCACCACGTATAGATATTCTTGGTTCCGGGTATGAAATGGCGGATTACGTCGACCCAGTCGTGGGAAAAATACCAGGCATCCATGTGCTCAACTTCGATCGGTGTGTGGCTGACGACGCGCAGCAGCTGTTTGTGGTTCCAGACATCAGTTTCCAATGGGGCGACATTTAGATCCCCAAGGAGGATAAAGCGGTTTTTCCTTCGCTTGCGCCGTTTGAACCAAGCGGAAACCTCGGTCATGAAATCCAATTTATGTTTAAATTTGTCGTTGATCTGAACATCTGGCTTGTCACCTCCCGCCGGCACATAGAAATTGTGGAGCTCCACTCCCCCCGGCAAGGAGCAATAGACATGCCGAGCCTGTTCAATGCCGCACCAGTCCCTGCGTGTAATCTTCTCCAGTGGAACTGATTTCTTCGAAAAAGTAGCCACACCGTGATAAGCCTTTTGGCCGTGTAAGGCATGATGCTTGAATGCCTCGCTTGAAGAGGCGTTAATGAGAAAGCATGAAACCAAACTTGATGCCCACATACATTGTGTCACGAATTGTGGTCTATGCTCTTGGTGGTAATGCTCTTTCATCACCAGAAGTAGACAATGACACAAATACAGCACTAGTGCTTGCCAAAGTAATGAGCGATGTTGTCGATCTTCTTGAGGCAGGTTGGCAAGTTGTCATTACTCATGGAAATGGCCCACAAGTAGGCCATTTATTGTCACTTGATTCTGACACATCAATGGATTCATGGGTGGCTGCAACACAGGGAATGATTGGCCACTCTCTA
>CAXGCE010000376.1:0-3161 GCA_964007795.1 uncultured Alphaproteobacteria bacterium
CGTGAACCTGGCCATCGCCCTCAATCGTTTGGGTCTGAAAGTGGGTATTCTGGACGCGGATATCTATGGCCCATCCATGCCGCGCATGTTGGGGATATCTGGCCAACCCCGATCAGACGGTGAAAAGCTAGAGCCCATGCGCGGGCACGGAGTGTCATGTATGTCCATCGGCTTTCTCGTCGATCCGGACCAGCCCACCATCTGGCGCGGCCCCATGGTCATGGGGGCATTAGAGCAGCTGTTTGGTGATGTGAACTGGGGCGAATTGGACGTCATGCTGGTGGATATGCCGCCCGGCACGGGCGATGCGCAGTTGACCATGGCGCAGAAAGTGCCGCTGAAGGGTGCCATCATCGTCTCCACCCCACAAGACATTGCCCTGATTGATGCCCGTAAGGGCCTAAACATGTTCCGCCAGACAGAAGTGCCGGTCATGGGCATGGTGGAGAATATGAGCTATTTTCATTGCCCGCATTGTGGTGAAAGATCAGATATCTTCGGCCATGGCGGGGCCCGGGAGACGGCAGCGGAACTAGGATGCGATTTCTTGGGTGAAATTCCCTTGCATATCAGTCTCCGGGAAACCTCGGACGCGGGCACGCCGATCATGACCTTGGATCCCGGCTCTCCTCAAGCCGAGGCCTTCGTTAAAATCGCGGAAGAAATTAAGACACGGCTCTAGGCGAGCACGGGTTTAAACGGGCAGGGCCTCGCCAATTCCGTCGACCGGATTGCACAGGCAAACCATGTTGGACAGCACCTCGACGTCCGATAGCGACGTCTGACGGTTACGAAGACGACAATTGTAACCCTGATGAAAAACACGATGCGGATGGCTGGATCCACTGCACGCCGCGACGGGCCTATTCGATGCCATCTATTTCCGGCATCACTATATACGCTAGCAACAGGACGAATGACTTATTGGTACACGGAAAAGACTGTATGCCCCGCCCGCTCTGGGTCGGAACCGGAAGAATGCCTTGAAAATATCATCGCTTGCCGCCAAATATATTTTGGCAGTCGCCTAACCTCGAAACCCACCAAATATTCGACTGGACAAATTGGACCCCTCTGCAACAGAAATATAATGTTTGCTTGCCGGTTCAATTGTCGGACATGCTTAGCAATAGTGTAAAATTGCCTCTAGCAAAGAATTATGAAATTTCTTCTTGTTAACACTAATTGTCCAAAAATTCCGTCATTCGCCCTATGGCTTTCCTTTGGGCCCATGCTAGCATCGCCCCAATAATAGGGAAACCGCATGGGGCCACGGCATGGATGAACAAATTAGCAATCCCGCGCCCTATCAAGTCAGCAGCCCCTCATCGCGGCGAGCGCCCCTCGTTTTTGCCTCGCCCCACAGCGGTCAGATCTACCCTAACGATCTAATGGTAGCGAGCAATCTGTCTCGCCTGTCACTGCGCCGTTCGGCCGATAATTTCGTTGATCAGATATTCGCTGCCGCACCAAGACATGGCGCGCCACTGCTTTGTGCCACCTATGCCCGCACCTACCTTGACCTTAACCGGGAGCCGTGGGAGTTGGACCCGCAAATGTTTGACGATGTTCTGCCTGCACACGTGAACACCACGTCCCTACGGGTGGCCGGGGGCCTGGGCACTATCCCCCGCCTGGCCTCCGACGGACGGGCAATATACCGTGGCAAGCTTGATTTTGCCGAAGTGCAGGAGCGCCTGAAAAGGATCTACTTTCCCTACCACCACTGTTTAGCGCGTATGCTTGAAGAGAGCCAAACAGCCTTTGGATATTGTTTGTTGATCGATTGCCATTCCATGCCGTCGATAGGGAGCTTCGCGCGCGGACGCAGCGACGGCGCCTCCACGGACTGCAGTCAACGGGCGGATATCGTGCTCGGCGACCGTTTCGGTGCTGCCTGCGCACCGGAACTGACTGACCATGCCCATAACACACTTTCCGGGCTGGGCTTACGGGTGCAACGCAACAACCCTTACGCCGGCGGATTTACCACATATCACTACGGCCGCCCGGCAACGGGAGTGCATGCTCTCCAAATCGAAATTAACCGCCGCCTGTACATGGATGAGGATCACGTCGTCGCCCTGCCCGGCTTGGCGCGTATAAGGGGCGCCATGACAACCCTCATCACGGCCCTAAGCAGCCTGTCTGCCGCCCACTTCGGCGCTCAGCAAGCAGCCGAATAACTAAGACCTTTTGTGCCTCGAGGCCAGACTATGGCTGTGGGCGGCGGTTGCCTTGCGGCGTCTGCTCCAGGTCTTCGATACCGACTAGCTTCAAATATGTTTTTATTGTTTAGAATAGCTCGCAGACCCGCGCGCCAACTTCGTCAAGCCTACGGCCCGAAGTGACGGCGTTTCTCATTCCGCGATAGCCGCGATGGTTTGCTCGATCAACGGGTTCAGCGCGAGCCCGTCCAACCAGCGCACCACCAGAACGAGATCATGCGTTGCATCGATCAAGATCGTGTTACCACCTGCGCCGACCGCCGCGAGGGCTCTTATCGACGCCGCAGGATAACGCACCCGATCCGTATTCAGCCACCACATGTAACCATATTCTGATTTTAACGGGCATGGCTTGCACATGGCATCCAGCCAATCGGTTGATATCAATTGCCTGCCGTTCCAGGCTCCTCGTTGTAGGATCAACTGTCCTAACAGTGCCTGATCGCGGGCCCCTATCCACAGGCCGCCGCCCCAGTGCGACCCACCAGGCACCGATGGCATGGGGACGCCATCGACCGTTGCAACCGCGTTACGGTAAGCATTCCACGACCAATTGTCCGATGCGCCTAAAGGAATCATAATTCGTTCCTTCAGCACATCCGCCAAGGGACGACGGAACAAATGCAGCAGAGACAGGCTCAAGCGGTTGACCCGGACGTCGTTATACTCCCAAAAGCTGCCGGGTGGTCCCAGCACTCTAGGCTGGCCTTTGCGGGTATTGTCAGCGTTTTCACCCAGTTGCCGGTTCCGGTCAATCAGGTCAGGCTTTCCCCACAAAGTGCCTTCCCATTCAGAGGTCTGTTGCAGCAAATGATGCCAAGTAACGTCACAATTCTGCGGCGAGGTGAAATGATCGTCCAGGGCGGTCTTCGCAACCGGTTCATGGACATCCCCAATCAAACCATCCTCCAACGCCAGGCCAGCTAACATGGC
>CAXGCE010000377.1:0-3143 GCA_964007795.1 uncultured Alphaproteobacteria bacterium
GGTCACGGTCACCCGAAGGTGGTCGAAGCGGTCAAGGCTCAGACGGAGACCTTAGAGTTTGCGCCATCGTTTCAATTCAGTCAGCCATTGGCTTTTGAATTAGCACAGAAATTGGCCACTATAACACCGGACGGTATGGATCGGATTTTCTACACCAATTCCGGTTCGGAAGCTGCGGATACTGCGCTGAAGATTGCATTGGCCTATCACCGGATACGGGGTGAGGGAACGCGCACAAGGCTTATTGGTCGGGAACGGGGATATCACGGCGTTGGTTTTGGTGGCATTTCCGTGGGTGGCATGGTCGCAAACCGGAAATTTTTCGGACCTTTGATAAACGGCGTGGACCATCTGCCACATACACACAATCTTGCTAAACAGGCATTTTCCAGAGGCCAACCTGATTGGGGCGCCCATTTAGCCGATGAGATGGAAGCTATGATCGCGTTGCACGATGCTTCGAACATCGCTGCTGTGATGATTGAACCGATGGCCGGATCGACTGGAGTGCTTGTTCCACCTAAAGGTTATTTAGAACGGCTACGGGAGATAACGGCCAAACACGGTATCCTTTTGATTTTTGATGAGGTGATAACCGGATTCGGTCGCATGGGTACCGGATTTGCCTCAGAACGGTTTGGAGTGAAGCCGGATATTTTCACCATGGCTAAGGGCTTGACCTCCGGCTATGTGCCCATGGGTGCTGTCGCTGCCGATAATAATATTTACGATACGTTCATGAGCGAGAGTCCCGCCGGAATAGAATTATTCCATGGATATACCTATTCCGCGCATCCATTGGCCTGCGCGGCCGCGGCCGCTACATTGGAGGTCTATCAGGAAGAAGGCTTATTCCAACGCGCTGCGGATATGAGCCCTTATTTGGAAGAAGCCGTGCATTCATTAAAGGGTCTGCCGAACGTCATCGATATCCGCAGTATTGGCTTAGTTGGTGCCGTTGAACTGGCGCCACGGAAAGGTGCTCCTGGTGCTCGCGGTATGGAAGTTTGTATCAAAGCGTATGAGGCCGGCTTGATGATCAGGGTATCGGGTGATGTCATCGCAATGTCCCCACCACTAATTTTGGAAAAAGCTCACGTGGACGAAATGATAGAAATTCTCAGAAATGTGATTAAGGCGATAGAATAGCGCCCATAAAAAGGCCAACCCATGCTGATTGGTGTTCCCAAGGAAATCAAAAATCATGAATACCGTGTTGGCCTAACACCCGCCGCCGTGAGGGAGGCAGTGCTCCACGGACACAATGCCGTCGTGGAGACCAATGCGGGCACTGCAATCGGCTTGATGGACGAAGACTATCGGGCCGCCGGCGCGGTTATAGCCAATGCTGCATCCGACGTCTTCTCCAAAGCTGATATGGTGGTAAAGGTAAAGGAGCCGCAAGCGTCAGAAATTGCGATACTACGCGAGGGGCAGGTGGTTTTTACTTATCTGCATCTTGCGCCTGATCGGGAGCAGACAGAGGGTTTGCTCGCTTCGGGTGTCACGGCGATTGCCTATGAAACCGTAACCGATGATCAAGGTGGTCTGCCGTTACTGGCACCCATGAGCGAAGTGGCCGGGCGAATGTCGATCCAAGCCGGTGCTCATTGTCTGGAAATGTATCAAGGAGGTAGGGGTGCTCTGCTCGGCGGGGTAGCGGGAGTGCCGGCTGCTGATGTCTTGATTTTGGGCGGTGGAGTTGTCGGATCTAACGCAGCACGTATTGCCATCGGTTCCGAGGCGCGGGTTACCGTGATTGATTTGAATTTACGCCGTCTCAAAGATCTTGACGACCAATTTTCTTCTTCACTCAATACAATCTATTCCACAGTCGACACCATTGAAAAACATGTGAGGGCTTCCGATTTGGTCATTGGTGCCGTGCTAGTGCCTGGCGCGGCTGCGCCGCGTTTGGTGACTGAGGAAATGATCAAGGGCATGCGTAAGGGTGCGGTTGTTGTTGACGTCGCTATCGATCAGGGGGGATGTGTTGAAACTGCGCGGCCCACTACTCACGACGATCCGACATATAAGGTTCACGACGTGGTGCATTATTGCGTCGCAAACATGCCAGGTGCCGTGGCGCGCACCTCGACCTTCGCCCTTAATAACGCCACGATGCCCTTCATGCTGGCCCTCGCCGACAAAGGTTATGCTCAGGCTGCGCGTGACGACCCTCACCTCAAGGCCGGTCTTAACGTGCATGCGGGTGAGGTCACCTATGAGGCGGTAGCACGCGACCTTAACTTGAATTATCGTCCGGTCGATGACGCCCTGGCAGGGTTGTAAGGGGTAACGAAATGGATATCGGACTTGGCGTTCCCTCGGGCGCGGATAGTTGGAAATTTGTCGAACGGGCTGAAGAACTAGGATTTGACTACGCTTGGTTCTACGACACACAGCAATTGTGCGGTGATGTTTTTGTGGCCATGGCAGCAGCGGCAATGCGCACCAATAACATCCGTCTGGCTACCGGCGTTTTAATCCCGTCCAATCGTATTGCGCCAGTAACTGCTAATGCATTCGCTACACTTAACGCTATGGCCCCGGGCCGGATCGATTTTGGTGTTGGAACGGGGTTTACTGGACGGCGTACCATGGGCTACGGCGCCATGAAAATGGACGATATGGAGGCACATATCGAAGCAGTTTATGGCATGCTTGGTGGCGAAATTATACCAGTACCCTTTGAAGGCGAGATGCCAAAGGCAAACTTTCTGAATCCGGATCTGGGCCTGATCAATATAGAGGACCCCGTGCCCTTGCATATTTCTGCCTTTGGTCCGCGCGGACGTGCCTTGACCGCCAAAAAGAAGGCCGGCTGGATCGATATCGTATTTACGGAACGAACGGGGTTGCGTGACCTGCAAAGGATGCAAACCAGCTGGGCCGAGGAGGGGAATGCGCCAGAGGATTTGTATGCGACGATGTTGACCCTGGGCTGCATACTCGAGCCGGGCGAGGCATACGACAGTGATCGCGCTATCGCTCACGCTGGTCCAGGTGCGGCAATTTTCATGCATGCGATTGTCGAGGCGGAAGCAAAAAGTGGAGAGCAGATCCCCTTGCCTGACTGGCAACGGGATCTGATTGATCAATATCACACCCTTTATCAATCCTATGAACCCGATGACGCCAGA
>CAXGCE010000378.1:0-3132 GCA_964007795.1 uncultured Alphaproteobacteria bacterium
TCCGGCGTTCCAGGTTGTAGGCTTCCAGTTCAATACGCCGTTCTTCAAAGGCCGCCAGATTAGTCGCCGTGGCCCGCTGGGCCTTGCCCTGAGGCAACAGATAGTTCCGAGCATAGCCGTTCTTAACCTTTACCACATCGCCCATCTGGCCAAGTGATTCAATTCGCTCCAACAGGACGACGTCCATTATTCCTCACTTCCGGCGTCACCGCCATTTTTAGCCACTCGACCTGCGCTGCGCAAGCGCAGCATAGCATTAACAAAGCCGAAGCCAGCTATGATCACCGGCAATGGCCAGAATAACATTAGACTGTAAAATAGAAGTAATACGATCCAACGCGCCTTCCAGGTCTGCACAAAACCATGAACGACACCCAAACCGAGGAGGAAATACGGCACAATTGCGATCGCTGCAAGCGTTTTACCGACCACGCCCAATAGACCATCCAATGTAGCCAAAAACACCGCAACGGCCAACACGCCTGCCCAAACGGCAGGAAGTTCAATTTTTGCCAATATTGGTGACGGTCGCAGGTTATGACCAAAGCGGACCAAAAGCCCCTGGGCCAGGACACCATTGAAGAGCAAACCCAAGGTCCATGACACGGCGAAAAATGCAGGCAAATAATCAACCAGAGATAGCAGCATTTCGCGCTGTTCCGACGAGGGCAACTGTGCCGCAAATGGTTTGATGATGCCTTCAGAATATCTCATCAGGCCATCGCCAAATATGTCAAGTGCCACAACGGCCAGCAACAAACCTGCCATGGCGATCCCCGCAAGCCAGATCAGCAACATACCGCCGGGATACCAAATTATTTGGCCATGACTATTGCTACGTGAGAGTAGGGCCTGGCGGCACAAAATTATGATGGGTAACCCGTATACCAGGACCTGGATAATGGCGTAGGTGGGCCCGGCTAGCGGAAAGCTCAAAATCCCAACCACAATAACCGCAACCACGGTCCCTTGTAGGCCCAGACCCAGACCTACCAAAAACAGCGGCAACGGCGCGATATAGGCCAGGATCAGAGCACCAAAACTGGGCAGCACGACAGCCGCCTGAAACAGGCCACTCACCAGACCCGCTGCAATTGCAATCAGATATAGTTTCATTGTAACACTGGCACGCCGGGTGCCGCCTGGCGAGCCGTTCACATCCGTCGGGCTAACCGCGCCTACTGTGTGACGAACGGCAGCAACGCCAAAACCCGTGCCCGCTTGATGGCTTTCGCCAATTCTCGCTGTTTCTTGGCGGATACGGCGGTGATGCGGCTGGGCACAATCTTGCCCCGTTCGGACAGATAGCGTTGGAGCAACCGCACGTCCTTATAGTCGATTTTGGGCGCGTCGGTGCCGGAGAACGGGCAGGTCTTGCGCCGTCGGTAAAACGGTCGGCGCAGAGGGAGTTGGGAAATTCTTACATCCTGAGCCATGATCTATTCCTCCCCACCATCGACGATTTCAACTTTTTCCGACATGGCAACACCATCCGTGCGCAACTGGTCATCCCGGCTCCGGCCACCCCTTTCACCACGGTCACCCCGGCTGCCTCGGCCGCCACGCGATTGCATCATAACGGAAGGGCCTTCTTCGAGCTCGTCGACACGGACCGTCATATAACGGATAACATCCTCGTGCAGGCGCATCTGCCGCTCCAACTCCTGCACGGAGTCAGGCGACGCGTCTAAATTCATCAAGACATAATGGCCTTTACGGCTTTTCTTGATCCGATATGTTAGGCCGCGCACACCCCAATATTCGGTCTTGGGGACTTCGCCTCCGTTATCGGACACCAGTTTGGAAAATTCTTCGGTCATCAAATCGACTTGCTGGGATGAAATATCCTGACGCGCGATAAAAACGTTCTCATAATACGGCATTTCTGTCCGTTGCTCCTTCGGCATGGTCGGCGGCATCCCGGTCTTGGATACCCTGCGGACGTAGTGTTAGTACGCCCGACCGAATGTGAAATAATCGGAATATATAGATCCGAATGTATTCATAGAAAACTTGTCCAAATATCCGGGCAAGGCGCGGCATATATACACATATGGGCTAAGGGGGCAAGGGTGGTGATCGGTTCGCTTGACAGGCCCCCGCCACACTTTATGACTGGGACCTAGACTAACAGTAACGCAGAGGGAGGAGGCTATGGCGCGAGCCTTTGTTTTTCCAGGTCAAGGTAGTCAGAAAGTTGGCATGGGCAAGGATCTGGCGGATGCCCTGCCGACCGTCCGCGTGGTGTTCGAGGAAGTTGATGAAGCCTTGAGTCAAAACCTCTCCCGCCTGATGTTCGAGGGACCTATCGAGGAACTGACTTTGACAGAAAATGCCCAACCCGCACTCATGGCTATGAGTGTGGCCGTGACTAGGGTCTTACGCCAGGACGGTGGCATGGAGTTCGGCAAACATTGCCAATTCGTCGCCGGACATTCCTTAGGCGAATATTCCGCCCTGTGCGCGGCGGATGCCTTTCCCCTGGATGTCACAGCTCGGTTGCTGAAAAAACGCGGCCAAGCAATGCAACAGGCCGTTCCAGTGGGCCAGGGTGCCATGGCAGCCCTGTTGGGACTAGAATTTGAAGTTGCAGTCGAAGTCGCAAAAGACGCCGCCGAAGGCCAGGTTTGCGATTCCGCTAACGATAATGCGCCGGGACAGGTTGTGGTCAGTGGCAATGTAGAAGCCGTGCAACGGGCTGTGGAACTGGCTAAGGGTCGGGGTGCTAGGCGCCCCATGCTATTGCCAGTCAGCGCTCCTTTCCATTGCTCCCTAATGCGGCCCGCAGCGGATGTTATGGCGGAGGCGTTAGAAACCAACCCGCCCGGGACACCGTCGGTGCCCGTAGTTGTCAACGTAGCCGCAACCGCAGTGTCGGACCCGGCTAGAATCCGCAAGCTGTTGGTGGATCAAATTACCTCCATGGTGCGTTGGCGAGAGTCGGTGTTGTATATGCGGGACCAGGACGTGGACAATCTTGTTGAGGTGGGTGCCGGCAAAGTGCTAACAACCATGCTGAAACGGATCGACAAGGACCTCACCGGACGTGCAGTCAGCACGCCCGACGACATCGAAAACTTTCTGAAATTCATGTAGCGACATTCGAGGACCGAATACCATGTTCGATCTTTC
>CAXGCE010000379.1:0-3124 GCA_964007795.1 uncultured Alphaproteobacteria bacterium
TGATAACGTAATCGTGGCCCGGGACGATGTTGCTCAAGGTGACCGCTTGGCCAGTGAGGGGGTGGCAGCCAATGACCCTATTCCGGCCGGTCATAAGATTGCTACCAAGGTCATCGCCAAGGACGAACCCGTGCGAAAATACGATCAGATCATTGGCTTCGCCAGCATAGATATTAGGCCGGGTGATCACGTACATACTCATAACGTCATGGTCAAGGACTTCGATCGGGACTACATGTACGGCGCCAATGTGACACCGGTTGAATTTGTACCTGAACATAGGCGGGCCACATTTCAAGGCATCCGCCGTACAGATGGTCGCGTCGCTACGCGCAACTACATCGGCGTGCTCACGTCAGTGAATTGTTCCGCTACGGCAGCTCGCATGATTGCCGACCATTTCAGGGGCGATGCATTGGTAGATTACCCCAATGTAGACGGCGTTGTGGCTTTGACCCATGATTATGGCTGTGGTGGCTGTGCCGGCATCGGCCTGAACTACATTCAGCGGACCATTTCGGGCTACGCCAAACATCCGAATTTTGCGGCTAATTTGCTATTGGGTTTGGGGTGTGAGGCAAACCAAATTGGCGCCATGATGGAGGCGGAAAAACTAAATGCCTCCGATAAACTTCATGCCTTTACTATCCAAGATTCAGGAGGCACGGAAAAAACCGTGGCATACGGTATTGGCTTAATAGAGGATATGCTGGCCGATGCAGACAAGGTCGAGCGGGAAACCATCCCGGTCAGCGAATTGATTCTGGGCATGGAATGCGGCGGATCTGACGCATATTCCGGGATCTCAGCAAATCCCGGCTTGGGGGCAGCGGCGGATCTTTTGGTGCGTCACGGAGGCACCGCCTGTCTGGCCGAGACACCGGAAATTTTCGGCGCCGAACATCTGTTGACACGCCGTGCCGTCAGTAGGGAGGTCGGTGAAAAACTCATTGAACATATCCATTGGTGGGAAAACTATACCTCTGCCCTGGGGGCAGAGATGAACAATAATCCATCGCCAGGAAACAAGGCGGGTGGCTTGACCACAATTCTGGAAAAGTCCCTCGGAGCGGCGGCCAAGGGCGGTACCACTAACCTTGTGGATGTCTACCCATATGCGGAAAAGATTACCGAAAAGGGTTTTGTCTTCATGGATACTCCCGGCTATGACCCGGCTTCCATCACCGGAATGGTGGCAGGCGGAGCCAACATCGCCTGTTTCACCACGGGCCGTGGCTCTGTCTTTGGATGCAAACCGACGCCCTGCCTGAAATTGGCGACGAATACCACGATGTTTGACCGCATGGCAGGCGACATGGATATCAACTGCGGCCGTATCGTTGATGGTGAAGCGACCATCCAAGAAATGGGGCAGGATATCTTTGACTTGATCGTGTCGACAGCTTCGGGCGAACTGTCTAAATCAGAAAAATTGGGCATCGGCTCGGACGAATTTGTTCCCTGGACCGTCGGCGCGATCCTGTAAAGGAGTGTCATGATTTTTCGACTGGACGGTTGATGGGCGGTTGTCATCGGCACCGACCGAGCGTTGTGAAAAATTATTGCCCAGGTTATGGCGGAATAAAGCAGCAAAGACATTTTCAATTCTCGCAAGTATGATGAGGCCTCACCCCGAGGAGGGATTTGACCTCGGTGGACTGTGTGCAAGAGCCTCGAACATCGGCGCCGGTGATGGATAAGCGCGGGAAGATGTCTTAATCTAGTCTGGCCTTATCGCAATTCTGGTCAACAACGCAGGCATCAAACCGAGGCATGTTAGGCAAACCAAAGGAGCTGGGTTTTTGCAGTCCAATATTGAATTGGTGATATTTGATATGGACGGTGTTCTGTGCCGGTATGATTTTGACGAACGGTTGCGGATTTTATCCGAAGTCACGGGGTTGCCTGCCGCAGATATTGACGCCGCCATATTTCGATCTGGATTTGATGATCAGGGTGACCGCGGTCTGTATTCAGCTGAAGATTATTTGGACCAATTCAGCGAGCGACTACACGTTTCGGTTTCACGTGATGACTGGCTGCGGGCGCGTAGGGATTCAATTGCGCCGGACGTGGCAATGTTGGATCTTGTGGCCCAGGTCGGTTGCCAGACGGCCATCGCCATGCTGACAAATAACGGCCCCCTGTTGCGGGATGGTTTTGCCGAGGTGTTCCCACAGGCAGCGGCGTTGTTTGGCGAACGAGCTTTCTTCTCAAGTCAACTGAAATCCACCAAGGAGAAGCCTGACATCTTCCGTCTAATTTTGACGGAATTGGGCGGCAAGCCGAATAGTACTCTCTTCATTGATGATACTCCGGCCTATATCGCGTCAGCCCAGATGGCTGCGCTATTAACTCACCAATTTCGCGGCATTCATGGTTTAAGGGATGTTCTCCTCACCTACGGAATATCAATGGGACCGGCGTAATGGCAGTTCCTATCGTGCATCACCCCAGTTACGTTATGACATTGCCCCGCAAGCACGGTTTCCCTATGGGAAAATACAGCCGGTTGATCCAGTTGCTGCGGAACGAGGGTTTGGCCACAGCCCAGACCTTAAACAAACCGGCGATGCCGCCCCGTTGGTGGTTGGAATTAGTTCATGATTCTGACTATGTGGATGGCATTCTAACGCAGACAGCGGATGACAATGTGATGCGCCGAATTGGGTTGCCCCTTTCACCTCAGTTGGCAGATCGAGCGCGAATTTCTGCGGGCGGTACCGTTATGACCGCACTCCTTGCCCTGCAACATGGCATCGCTTGCAATACCGCTGGCGGTAGCCATCATGCCGGCGCTGCCCATGGTGCTGGCTACTGCCTTTTCAATGACGTTGCGATCGCAGCCCGGGTATTGCAGGCTTCGGGCCTAGCCATGAACATGCTTGTCGTAGATCTGGATGTACATCAAGGGGATGGCACGGCGGAAATCTTTCGGGGCGATGGCGCCGTCTTCACTTTTTCTATGCATTGCGGGGACAATTTCCCGGTACGCAAACAATCCAGCGACGTGGACATTGGCTTGCCCTCTGGCACTGGCGACAGGGATTACCTTGATATATTGTCCGCACAACTGTCGGATGTACTGGCTAACTTGAGCCCGGATTTGGTTTTATACAATGCC
>CAXGCE010000380.1:0-3117 GCA_964007795.1 uncultured Alphaproteobacteria bacterium
TGCGGGGCTCTATCCCTTGGGTTCCTGCACTATGAAACATAACCCGCGCCTGAACGAGAAAATTGCACGGTTGCCGGGCTTCGCTGACTTGCACCCCCTCCAACCCGTGGAAACGGTACAGGGCGCCCTGCAACTAATAGATACTCTGTCGGATTGGCTGCTAAAGCTGACCGGTATGTCTGCAATCGCCATGTCTCCCGCTGCCGGCGCTCATGGGGAACTGTGTGGACTAATGTGTATCCGTGCCGCGCTGGAGGCGCGGGGTGATGCGCGTGAGGTCGTCTTGGTCCCGGAATCCGCCCATGGCACAAATCCGGCCACGGCGGCTATTTGTGGCTATCGGGTAGAAGAGATTCCGACCGACCAGCGCGGCCGGGTGGATTTTCTGGCGTTGAAGGAAAAATTGGGTCCAAACGTAGCTGCCATCATGCTGACTAACCCGAACACCTGTGGCCTATTCGAGAATGACATTTTAGAGATCTCCCAAGCAGTGCATGACGCCGGCGCCTTCTTCTATTGCGACGGCGCGAACTTTAACGCAATTGTGGGCAAGGTGCGGCCTGGCGATCTTGGCATTGATTGCATGCACCTCAACTTGCATAAGACATTTTCCACCCCGCACGGCGGCGGCGGACCCGGTAGTGGTCCTGTCGTTTTGGCTGAGGCTCTGGCCCCATTCGCTCCACTGCCCCGAATAGAATCCGGGCCGAACGGGAATACACTGATAGAGCAAGATAATGTTTCTAGTTTTGGCCGTTTGAAGGGCTTCCACGGCCAAATGGGTATGTTCGTGCGCGCCCTTTCGTTCATCTTGAGCCATGGTGCCGATGGTTTGCGTCTGGCGTCGGAGGATGCGGTGTTGAACGCCAACTACATCTTAGCCCGGTTGGGGGATCTGTTTTCCGTGCCGTATTCCGGGCCTTGCATGCACGAGGTTCTGTTTGACGATCAATTTTTGAAAGATACTGGCGTTTCGACGCTAGATTTTGCTAAGGCCATGATTGATGAAGGCTTTCATCCTATGACTATGTATTTTCCTTTGGTGGTATCCGGGGCCATGTTGATTGAGCCAACGGAATCGGAATCAAAGGATAGCCTGGATCAGTTCATCGCTTCCATGAGGCATTTGGCGGAGCGTGCCTTGGCCAACGACGTTGGATATTTTGAGCGCGCACCTTATCTTGCACCCTATCGGCGGCTAGATGAAACTCAGGCCGCGCGGAAGCCGGTGTTGCGTTGGCGGCCGGAGCGGCAGGACGCGGCTGAATAGGCGGATTGAGAAGGAAAACAGATATATGCCCATCAAGGTCCCGGATAATCTGCCGGCCAAGGTGACATTGGAAAATGAAGGCGTTCTGCTTATCACTGAGCAGGTGGCTGTGCGCCAGGACGTCCGACCGCTGGAGATCGCACTTCTAAATTTGATGCCGGAAAAGATCAAAACCGAGACGCAGATTTCCCGGCTGTTGGGTGCTACGCCGCTGCAGATCGAACTAACTTTGGTTACGACTTCGACTTATGCGCCAAAGAACACCTCCGCTGAGCACATGCTGGCCTTTTACCGGCCCTGGGATGAAGTGCGGGAGCGTAAGTTTGATGGTCTGATCATCACCGGAGCACCCATCGAAACCCTGCCCTTTCAGGAGGTAACCTACTGGCCCGAATTGACCCAGATCCTTGACTGGTCGCAAAGCCACGTGCAGGAGACGTTCGACATCTGTTGGGCCGGTCAGGCGGCACTGCAGCATTTTTATGGTGTGCCAAAGTACGAACTACCAGAGAAGATGTTCGGCGTTTTTCCCTATAATGTCATAGGCGGTAGTGACGGTCTGCTGCGCGGGTTTAACGACGAAATTGCTGTGCCAGTCAGCCGCCATACTGAAGTCCGGCGTGAGGATTTGCCGGATGTGCCAGGTTTGTCGGTTTTGCTAGATTCGGATGAAGCCGGTCTATGCTTAATCCGCGACGAGGCTCGACGCCATATTTATATGTTCAACCACCTCGAATATGATACCACGACCTTGGCGGATGAATATCATCGGGATGTTGCCGCAGGCATGGAAATCAAACTGCCTGTCAACTATTTTCCCCAAGACGACCCGGCCCGGCCACCTGTCAATAAATGGCGGGCTCATGCCAATGTGTTGATCAGCAATTGGGTCAATGTTCTATATCAATCAACCTCATTCGAGCTGGAGGGTATACCCGCACCAAGACGCTAGAAAATTCTGGAGAGGAACCGAATTTGATCGACTGGGTGGCGGCAGAACGCATTAGACTGAATGATAATTGTGTTACGACCGATGAACTGGATGTCAAATTCTAACGTCTCGCTCGGCGCCTTTTTGCGTTCGCCTCGAAATTCAACCACTGGATCAAGCTTGTGAACAGAATTTCATAGCGGCGGTTGTCCCATCTCGTCATCTAATACGCTTGAGTGTGGAGTTGTGTTCTAAGTCTTTCCACCGGCCATCAGGAAGCAGTGATAGCCTTTTCCAACAGGCAGAATCTGAAGATCAGGGGTGCTTAAGCAGTGAAGTTGATGGTGCGCTTCGCTGAAACGGCCTGCCGTATATTCTCGGGTACCGGTTCGGCCCTGATTTTCCGGCTATCTGCGTGGTCGGAATAGGCCCAGACCCGGATTTCGTGGCCTATGGCCAGCTCATCGTCACTACGGGTAAAGCGATGCCGCAGCCGAAAGGATTTGCTGCCAAAACTCTCCACTTGTGACGACAAAGTGATGACGTCATCGTAATACGCAGGTTTGGTAAACTTGGCCTCGTTTTTTATTAGCGGGCAACCGATGAAGGACGACGTGTCCATCATCTCTTTGAACGGTACGCCGGCGGCCTTGAAGAGGTTGTGGCAACCCGCGTCCATCCAGGCGAAATAATTCGGGTTAAAAATAATTCCTGCTGGATCGCAATGTCCCCAATCCACGCGATATCGCTGCGTCACAACTAACATCCCCAACTCCCTAAATTCTTCTGCTAAGCTATTGTCTTACCTTTGAAGTCGCACAAGTCGTTAACAATGCAGGCTGGGCAATCCGGTTTCCGGGCCTTGCACACATAACGGCCATGCAGGATCAGCCAATGGTGGGCGTGCTGCAAATAG
>CAXGCE010000381.1:0-3115 GCA_964007795.1 uncultured Alphaproteobacteria bacterium
CTATCCGGCATGATTGGCGAAAATTTTACCGGCCTGCCTGGGGTCAAGCTCGAGGCCCTGAACATCCCAGTTTTAAGCGAAATTCCTTTCATCGGCCCTGTCGTCTTTGGCCACGACATCCTAGTCTATGGATCGCTGATCAGCACCGTTGGCGTCGCCTACGTGTTGTTTCGTACCCGCGTCGGCCTGATCATCAGTGCGGTGGGCGGCAACCATCACTCGGCCCATGCCCTGGGTTACAACGTGATCCGGGTGCGCTATGGCTGCATCGCTTTCGGTGGCGCCTGTTCCGGCCTGGCAGGAGCCTATCTGTCCTTGGTCTATACGCCGCAATGGATAGAGAATATGAGTTCCGGAAGAGGCTGGATTGCCTTGGCTTTAGTGGTGTTTTCTACCTGGCTGCCGAAACGGGTACTGGTAGGCGCCTATCTTTTCGGAACAGTCTGGATCATGGGGCTGTATGTGCAGGCATTGGGTGTGGATATTCCATCGCAACTGCTGTCATCGCTCCCCTATCTTGTTACAATCATCGTGTTGATTATCATTTCCGGTAACAAGACCTTGACCAAGGTCAACACGCCGGCCTGTATTGGCCAACCATTCGCGCCCGAGAGGTAGGGCATGAACAGCCGCCAACGCTTCGCGGACGACGTAGGCGGCAAGACAACAAGCACCGCGAAAAGATATAAACTTGTAAGGCAGAAGGAGCTAACAGTGAAAAAACTCATCGGTTTGATGGCGTTGTCTCTGGCGATGGTCTTCGCCACGGGCGCCGCATCCGCCGCCGACAAATTAAAAGTCGGCTTCATCTACGTGGGACCTGTCGGCGATCATGGCTGGACCTACCAACATGATCAGGGCCGCCTAGCCATCGAGAAAGAGCTGGGCGACAAAGTTGAAACTGTGTTCGTGGAAAAGGTTGCCGAAGGTCCCGACGCCGAACGGACCATTACCCGGCTGGCACGCCAGGGCGCAGGCCTGATATTTACCACATCCTTTGGTTTTATGGATCCCACCCTGAAAGTGGCAAAGCGCTTCCCCAAGGTAAAATTCGAACATGCCACGGGTTACAAACGGTCCGAGAACGTCGCCACCTACAATGCGCGGTTTTATGAAGGACGTTACATCATCGGCCAAATCGCGGCCAAGATGTCCAAATCCGGTGTTGCGGGCTATATCGCCTCTTTTCCTATTCCGGAAGTGGTGATGGGCATCAACTCGTTCATTCTGGGTGCCCAGACTGTCAACTCGAACTTTAGGGTGAAGGTCATTTGGGTTAATTCCTGGTTCGACCCGGGCAAGGAAGCGGACGCGGCCAAGGTACTGATCGGCCAGGGTGCTGATATAATTACCCAGCATACCGACAGCACTGCGCCGTTGCAGATTGCTGCTGAAAAGGGCGCTATGGGTTTTGGTCAAGCCTCGGACATGATCAAATTCGCACCAAAAGCACAGCTGACTTCCATCGTCGACAATTGGGCGCCTTATTATGTGCGCCGTACCAAGGCGGTTTTGAACGGTACTTGGAAAACATCCGACGCTTGGGACGGTCTAGCTGACGGTACGGTGGAAATGGCGCCCTACACCAACATGCCGGCGGATGTGATGGCCATGGCCAAGAAGACCCAAGCCTTAATCACCACCGGAAAACTTCATCCTTTCACTGGGCCGCTGTACAAGCAAGACGGCTCCATGGCTCTAGCCGCAGGTAAGGTCATGGATGATGGCACGTTGGCAGGTATGAACTGGTACGTCAAAGGTATTGACGGAAAACTGCCGAAATAGATGTCACTATGTTGCGCCGGCCCGCCTGAAAAGGCGGGTCGGCCGGCATGATCCTTCGGAGTAATTCCCATGGTCGCCTTTGCCTCCGACTGGGCCAATCTGCTGGTCCGCTGGGGACATATGATTGCCGGCATCGGCTGGATCGGTACTTCTTTTTATTTTATTGCCTTGGATCTCTCCCTGAAAAAACGAGAGAAGATGAAGGACGGTGTCATCGGTACTACGTGGGAGGTGCACGGCGGCGGATTTTATCATGTTGAAAAATTTATGGTTGCCCCGAAGGAGCTGCCGGCAGATTTGGTATGGTTCAAATGGGAAGCCTACCTGACCTGGGTCACCGGTTTTCTGCTATTGATTTTGCAGTTCTATCTGGAAGCCGGGGCATGGATGATCGACCCGTCCGTTTTGGCGCTGGAACCCTGGCAGGCGATCGGCATTTCCATCACTTCCCTGGCCGTAGGCTGGTTTGTTTATGATGCCCTGTGCCGCAGTCCCATCGGCAAGCGGATTACCTTGCTGGCCATTATCGGTTTTGTTTGGGTGTTGGCGGCTGCCTATTTTTATACCCATATTTTTGCTGGGCGCGCAGCGCTGATCCATGTGGGCGCTTTTATCGGTACTATTATGGCGGCCAACGTTTTCGCGATTATCATTCCCAATCAAAAGAAGGTCACCGCGGCTCTACTGGCGGGGGATGCACCGGATCCCAAGTATGGTGAAATTGGGAAGCAACGCTCTGTTCACAACACCTACCTGACCCTGCCGGTTCTGGTATTGATGGTGTCGGGACATTATCCCATGTTGTCTGGGCATCCCCAGGCCTGGTTGATCGTGGCTTTCGTCATTGTGGGGGGAGCCTGCCTGCGTCATGTGCTGGTCAGCTATGAGGTGGGCGAACCCTTCTCCAAATATCGTGCAGCGCTGCCGGTTATCCTGATCGCTTTGATTGCGGCCATCTACATGACCACGCCGCAACAGTCCAATATCGTCGATAGTGTAGTTTCCGATGTCGAGGTCATGACGATCGTGCGAAAGCATTGCACAACTTGTCATGCGGCAAATCCGAAGAACGAGTACTTCGATGCGCCGCCCAAGGCCATTGTTCTGGAAAATATCGATCAGCTAGGCCGGCACGGTAAACAGGTTGTCCGATTCGCCGTGCAGACCCGCGCCATGCCCCTTGGCAATGAAACCGGCATGACCGAAGATGAACGCCTGAAACTCGGTGCCTGGCTCTATAATCAATAAATTCCCATGATCTATGTGCTCGATGAATTAAACCGGATGACGGCTGAAGCCTTTGTGGACGCCTTTGGCAATGTGGCAGAAC
>CAXGCE010000382.1:0-3113 GCA_964007795.1 uncultured Alphaproteobacteria bacterium
CCAACCTCCTACGGCGAGAGCTTGAAGACAGAGTTCCGACTGACCGGACATATAAGGCGCGTCCATTAGAACAAGGTCAAAAAATTGAGTGGCCGGGCCAGGCTGAGTGGCGTCACAGATCAGTAACTTGATCTTACTGGTTTCGTCCAGATCACAGGCGGTTTGCTGAATAATTTTTGTAGCGGACCTGCTCCACTCTATGAAATGTACCTCTCGAGCACCCCGGGACAGGGCCTCGAAACCCAATGCGCCTGTACCCGCAAATACATCCAGCACTGTTTTGCCCTTGGGTAAACTCCCATAATTTTTGTGAGCAATTATGTTGAAAAGGGACTCTCGCGCCCTATCGGAGGTAGGTCGGATACTCATGCTTTTGGGCGAGGTTAAACGGCGACCTCGGTGTTTACCGCCAACAATTCGCATGAGGCTATTTTCGCCTAGTCTTGCGGGCATCGCCTTCTGTACGATTCAACCCAAACGTTGCAGCCTGTTTGCCCAATTGATCTGCTAAAACCCTTCGTGGTACGGCGGAAACGGCACCCTTCGATAAATCACCCAACTGAAACGGGCCGTACGACAAACGGATTAGTCGGGTGACCTGTAACCCCATGTTTTCCATGACCTGCCGGACTTCGCGGTTTTTACCTTCTCGTAAGGATAGACTTAGCCAGGCATTCCCACCCTTGCGACTGTCTAATCGGGCTTCGATAGCGCCATAAACAATGCCTTCGATTTTTACACCATTTGCAAGGCGAGTTAGAGCGGCTTCATCCACAGTTCCGTGGACACGCAACCTGTAGCGACGGCGCCAGCCAGTACTCGGCAATTCCAGATGGCGTGCCAGATCACCGTCATTAGTCAGCAATAACAGGCCTTCCGTATTCAAATCTAACCGACCTACGGCGATTACTCGCGGCAGATCAGCGGGCAATTTTTGAAAAACGGTCTCTCGCCCCTCGGGATCCTGATTGGTAGTCAACAGACCCTTAGGTTTATGGAACCGCCACAATCTAGTAGGTTCGGATTTCGCAAGAGGTTTATCATCAACCACAATGTAACTCTTGTCGTCAACTAACACTGCGGGAGTATCCAATATTTTGCCGTCGACCCGTACCCGGCCGTCGGCTATCCGCCGTTCAGCCTCCCGGCGGGAGCACAATCCCGCTCGTGCCAACCGCTTTGCGATGCGCTCCCCTTTCTGGGGCTTGACCATGTCTCGCGTTGCTTTCATGGTGGACAACATGCCTATTAAGACGGCGAAATCAACCTTCATGGACGAGGCATTGCAAGAGGCGAGGAATGCCGCCGTACGCGGTGAAGTTCCCATCGGTGCAGTAATTGTGGATGGGAAGGGTAATATCCTTGCCCGTGCGGGTAACCGGACCGAGGAACTGGCCGACCCGACGGGGCATGCTGAAATTGACGTCATCCGTCGGGCTTGTGGGATTAGGGATGTGCCCCGGTTACCGGACTGTTCGATCTATGTGACGGTGGAGCCTTGTCCAATGTGTGCCACGGCCATTTCTTTCGCACGGTTGGCCCGCCTTTACTATGGCGCTTCAGATCCTAAGGGCGGTGGGGTGGAAGGCGGTCCCCGCATCTTTCACCAGCCTACCTGCCATCACGTTCCCGAACTCTATCCAGGCGTTGGCGAAAATGAGGCGGCAGAGATTTTAAGAACTTTCTTCCAGGAACGCCGTTAATCAAAAACACCCGTATTTCGAAAATCTTCGATCTCAGATTTATCATACCCCGCCTCGGCCAAGATTTCATGAGCGTGGGTGCCCGGTGCGACAGGAGGCGTTTCAATACTTCCTCCGCCATGAGCTAGCTGGAAACCTGAGCCAATAAGGGTGAGCTCACCGAAAGGACTGTTAACTGTTTGCAGAATTTCACGGTGTTCTATTTGGGGATGCCGAATAGCCTCGGCTATGGTGCGGACTTGGCTGGCAGGCGCACCGGCCTGGGCTAACCTTTGTTCCCATGTGATTACGTCGGCGGTTGCGAAAGCTTCCTCGATAATCTGACGTAGTTCGTGCTCGTGTTCCGTTCGACCATGCCAATCAGCGAAGCGGGGATCATCCAAAATATCAGTGCGGTCGATGGACTGCATCAGAGCTTGAAATTGCTTTTCCGTGTTCACGGCAAGCAGCAGATGATCACCGCCCACTTTGAATAAATTAGCGGTTGGGCGGCGGCTAATGGCCTGATTACCGTACTGACCATGTACATGCCCTGTTATCGTGTGCTCGCTGACCAGAGGAGAGAGAAAGGCCAAGGTGGAATCTAGCATTGAAACATCGATGCATTGGCCTTGGCCTGTGTGGGTCCGCTGGTAAAGAGCGGATGCAATTGCAAAGGCTGAAGTCATACCGCCAATAGCGTCACAGACGGCGAAGCCGGCCCGGGTTGGTCCTGCACCTTCATGCCCGGTTATGGACATGATACCCGAGACCGCCTGGATGCGACCGTCATAGCTAGGTGTATTTCGTTCCGGTCCATTTTGACCAAAGCCTGAAACCGCACAATAGATTAAGCCCGGATTAATCATGGATAGAGCCTCGTAGCCAACGCCTAGTCTGTCCATGACGCCGGGCCGGAAGTTTTCGGTCACGATATCCGCCTTGCCGGCCAATCGTTTCACAATTTCGATTGCGTGTGGATTCTTCAAATCCAAGGCGATGTTCCGCTTATTTGCATTGATAGCCAGCCAGCCAGGCGCCATCCCTCGATCTGACCATTCTTTGGATAGGGGACCGTTGCGCATTTCTTCCCCGCCCGGCCGTTCCACCTTAATTACATCCGCACCCAGCAGAGCCAATTGAAAGGTGCCGAATGGTCCCGCGAAGACTTGTGTGAAATCCAGAACGCGGACACCCGCAAAGGGTTTTGTCATATACGCTTACTCCGCCGCGTCAGGCCGTGATGTTACCGCTTCGTCACGGCGCTGTTTGGCAACCCGTTTCACTTCATCGAATTCGGACCGCCGTCGGGCAATTTCATCGGCCGGAATGCGGCCCACATTTTGGAAATCCAATTTCCATTCAGCATCGTCGTTCCATCGTTGTGGTGACTGTACCGTGGTTCGGGGCCCAATAGCATTTTCCAATAAA
>CAXGCE010000383.1:0-3109 GCA_964007795.1 uncultured Alphaproteobacteria bacterium
AGGTACCCAACGGCTGCGTCCGGTATTGCTAACAACGGCAACTACTATTTTCGGTTTGTTGCCTATGGTATTCCAAACCAACATCGACTTTGTAGCTCGTAATTTTTCGGTCGGTGCACCATCGACACAATGGTGGGTGCAACTGTCGACGGCGGTGGCCTTCGGTCTGTCATTCGCTACGGTCCTGACCCTATTCGTCACACCGTCCTTGTTGGCGCTGGGTGCGCGTACATCTGCCTTCTTCGACCGCCGGAAATTGGAGCGGGAGAGGACACAGGGTGGTAAGAGGGCCTCCGCGCAGGCAGCGGAATAACGATGCTTTTAGCATTTGGGTTGCCATGGCAACCAGTTGAACCCACCGTCCAATCACTTTGAACTCCGGTAAAGATCCGTGCACAATTCTTTCAGACATTGAACTGGGAGGATTAGCCATGAATTTGCAAGGTAGAGCTGGCATTGTCACTGGGGCCGGCCGGGGTATCGGACGTGAAGTTGCCTTGTTGTTAGCCAAGGAAGGCGCAAATGTAATTGTTAATGACCCGGGCGTAGGGAGAGGCGGAGAGGAAACCGACGAGCGGCCCGCTGACGAAGTAGTCGCTGCTATCGCCGAGGCCGGGGGTAACGCTATCGCTAATTTTGACTCCGTCGCGGAGTACGACAATGCCGGGCGCATGGTGGCTCAATGCGTAGATACCTTTGGCAAGATTGATTTTCTGGTCAACGTCGCCGGCATGCTCCGGGAGCGCATGATCTGGAACATGACCGAGGGTGATTTTGATCAGGTCATTCTGGTGCACCTGAAAGGCCATTGGAACATGTGCACCCACGCGGTGAAAGTGATGCGGGGCCAGCGCCATGGCCGTATCGTCAATTTTTCTTCCGACGCTTTTAAGGGATCGGTAGGGCAATGCAACTATGCTGCCGCGAAGGCTGGAATCATCGGTCTGACCCGGACCATCGCGCGGGAGGCAGGGCGTTATGGCATTACCGCCAATGCTATGTGCCCCCTGGCGGCAACACGCATGACTGTCAACGACGCCGTGATTGCGGGCTGGAAACGGCGCTTGGAAGCGGGACTGCTGACGCAAGCGCAATATGAAAACCGCATGGCCATGCCCGGCCCAGAATTTGTCGCGCCAATGGTCGCCTATCTATGTACCGACGAAAGCCGGGACGTGAATGGCCAGCTGTTTCATGCTGAACGCTCAAAAATCCATACCTATTACTTTGGTGAAGAGGCCCGCGCAATTTACAAACACACCGATGGCGGTATGTTTAGTGTTGGGGAGTTGATTGAGACGGTGCCTGCTTCGTTGATGGAAGGTATTCCTAATATTGCCCCAGCGGAGGACGCAAATTAGCCGATCGAATTGATTTCGTTGTTGGGGAGATCGTTGCTGCCGTCGCCGCTTGCACGGTTGTGGCAAGCACAATTGTGATGTCCCGCTATTATTCCGATGATGGAAATGGGAAAAGAGGTGCCAGAAAAGGCCGTTACCGATCCGAGCGAAACCCAAGCCAGGCATTCACCATGATCGCCCCAAGGACTAGACTGCCACCGATTAATGTTTGCATTGGTGGTTGTTCGCTCAGTACATACCACACCCATAAGGGCCCCAATACCGTTTCCAGCAGCATGATCAGACTGACCTCGGCTGCCGAAATAAGTTTCGGGCCATAGGTGATTAGGCCCATCGCGACGGGTAAAATCAAACCACCATTCAGGGCAAGAATAGCAAAATCAGTACCGGACGGCGTGGTTAGCTCGGCCCCCATAAAAAAGGCGAAGGCGCCCGCCAAAAAAGATCCTAATCCGATGGCTGCAAGGGAGTTTATCCGGGGGTTGTGATTGATCGCGACAAGGGCCGACGCCATGAATAGTGCTACCAGCACCGCCATTACGTCGCCAAAAAAGCCGCCACTGCCGATACGGCCCCAAAACACCATAACGATACCTGCAATGGCCAGCAGAATGGTCAACCAAGTTCGCAGCGGCAAAATTTGGCGCATCAGAACGATCGCCATAATTGCCGCCATAAAAGGCATTGCGGCCAGAATAACAAGGGTATTGGCAACCATTGTGTGGGTGATAGAAATGACAAAACATATGTTGCTGCCCGTGAACAGCAGGGCGCAGAACAAACCATCTTTGAAAAGATCACGTAGGGCATAAAGTGGGTTGCGCTGTTCGATCCAGGCATTGATGGCGAATAAGCTGGCGGTCATGAACAAACTGCGCCAGAACAGGGTTGTCCAAAGATCAGCCTCAATAAGGCGCAACATCAGGGCGTCCGGCGTCAGGACCAAAACACCGAAAATGGTCATTAGCAGACCGCGTTGATGGGAATTCAGTTGGCTCATTTAGGGCGTCAATCAGCGGTGGCCGGCTAAGCATCTATTCCAAATCACAAGTGATGTTATCACCCGTGACAAACAACACAAAATGCAGCTAAACCGTTGCTAGACCCCAGTGTGTGAAAAGAAAGTACAACCGTGCGTGTGCGTGTGCAGGGGGGTCTTTTAAGTGGTTGGAAACGGGCTCGACTCCTCTACCATAAAACGTTTGTCATTTTATAAGGTAAAAAGTGGTTAAGATCCTGCCGTCATTTCTAACATTCGCGACCTGAGGTAAGAATTGATTAGCCGTCAACCTTAGGCACTATCTTCGGAGCTAACATCACCCGAAGAATGACTACATTCATCCTCTTTCTGTCTTTTTTTGAAAGATAAAACAGCAAAGGGGATAGATGCTGAAAAAGCTACTATTAGAGCGGATAAGGTAAGCCAAGGTTCAGTGATGAGTGCCGCAGCCAACAGCGCAACACCAGCTAAGGAAACCGTGACAAGGTTTTTTGGAACACCAATACGTCTAAAGGAGTAAGTTGGGATTGGGGCAATCATTAATCCGCAAATCACAATCGTCCTGGGAAGCGTAAGCCACACCGAATGAAAACAATCCCACCCGGTTTCAATACCGAGTATTAGAGGTAACAAGACCATACCAGCTGCTGCTGGTGTGGCAACACCGCTGAAATAATTGCTCGCCCAGACCGGAATATCAGTTGCAACGGAGGCAACGTTGAACCGGGCTAATCTTAGAATTGAGCAA
>CAXGCE010000384.1:0-3109 GCA_964007795.1 uncultured Alphaproteobacteria bacterium
GCGGCGGGTGGGGTTCAGGTGGCTCATGACATCGTTGCATAGGCCGCCCGTTGGTTCTGCATCATGCTGTCGGCTAACTAATAGGCCGTGCATGGCACCTGATCTCTGTCTTATTCGTGGCAATGGTATCCAATTTGTGGCGCAATAATTTTGTTCCGTCCCTTCCTATTCCCAAAGACGTAAGGTGGTATAGAATAGATCTAAAGAAGGAGACCACGTCATGATCAAGCGTTTTTCCAGTCTATTCGCTGGCCACATTGACTTGGGGGATATGGGCCAGGATGCCACACCGGCCAATGAGCGTCGCTATTCTGATGCCCAGCTTGCCACCATTTTTGACAAAACAGAGGCGATGGCTAAATGTATGGATAAGCATGGCTATCACGCCTTGTGGCTGGCGGAACATCATTTTCAGCACGAAGGCTACGAATGCATCCCTAATGTCATCATGATGGGCGTGCATTTGGCTCATTTGACGGAAAGCCTGAAAATCGGTTGTGGCTTTAACATCACTCCAATGTGGCATCCCCTGCGCTTGGCCGAGGATTTCGCTATGGCGGATCACATGACCAAGGGTCGTATCATCTTCGGTGTTGGGCGCGGTTATCACACCCGGGAAGTGGAGAGCCTGGGAGGACCCTTGATGGACAAGGAAGCCAATCGGGATATTTTCGAGGAGCAGGTAGAGATCCTGTTTAAGGCTTTTAACCAGGAAGAATTTTCACACGAAGGAAAATTTTATACTTTGCCCTCGCGGGTTCCATATCGGGGTTACGATCTGGAGACATTGACCCTTGTGCCGCGACCGCTGAACCTGCCCGTAGAATGCTGGCAGCCCGTAGTCTCGGCAACTGACCGGGGCCTGGACTTCATGATGAAGCATGGCATCAAGGGAATTATTGGGGGAGGCTCCGCTCTGATGGCGGAAAGTTCGGTTAATGCTTTTCAGGCCGCTCATAAGCGGGCCGGCCGAAACACTGTATTGGGTGAAGACCTTTGTTTCGGAATTTCCTATCACCTGGCGCCCACGCGGGAACAAGCTATTGCAGAGGCGCGGCCCTATTACGAAGAGCACGCCAAAATGTTCGCGCCTCTGGGTTTCCTGGGTAAGTTGGAGGCGGACCAGGTCGATGCATTGGCGCGTCGCGGCGGTTGGAGCGAGGCCCGGCTGCCAAGTTTGGAGCATGCATGCGATCGCGGCGCTTGGTATTGCGGCCCGCCGGGCGGCTTCCTGGAATTTCTGCAGGAACTAAGCGACAAATTCCCTGGTCTGGAGGATATCAACGTGCAGTCATCAATGGGTACGCCGCTCGAAGTGATGTTGGAACAACTCCAATGGTTTGCCGAGGACGTGAAACCGAAAGTGGCTTAGAATTCAATCCACCAGGCTTTCGTCCTTATACATGACCTTGGCGCGGGAATTACGAACCCATTCGTCAATATCTTTGGCGCTTTGATATTTAGACATATCATATCGGTTCCAACTGCAGATCTCATGCAGATCCTTTTTCCAGCGCTTGTAGGGCGGTTGCGCCGGCGGGCCAAAGCACATGATGTCCAGCACGGATAAATCGTCGGGTACGTCCAGCAAAGGCTTGAACGCACTCTGTGCTTCTTCTTGCCCAATCGCTGTGACCCACCAAACCGCGTAACCCAGTGCGGAAGCGGCAAGATGGGCTGACATGGTGGCGGCGGCGACACTTTGCAGCAGGATACGCTCAGCGTTTTCGTAATACATTTTGTCTAGGTCCGACCCGTCCCCTAAAACAGGAAAGGCGCGGGTGTAGCGAAAATCGCCAATCACGACAATTAAGCCCGGCGCCGTTTTCATACCGGTGTAGTTGGGGGTTGGGAACTTCATTTTTAACTTCCCGCGCCTCCGTGCCTCTGCCACAAAATAGTCACCCAACTGTTCCTTGCGTCCTGGGTCCGTCACCACAATAAAATGCCATGGCTGTGCATTGGCCCCCGACGGCCCGTGGCGGGCAGCTTCCAGGATGAGATTATAGTGTTCTTGAGGAATTTCGAAGGACGGGTCGAAGGCGCGAGATGTGCGCCGGTCCCTGATCACCTCCATTAGATCTTGATAGGATTTTGTTGTCATGAGGTTACCTCATTTGTTCCAAACGTTTGCACCACTACCCAGTAATTTTTTGCTTCGTAGGAGGTGATCAATTGAATGATACAAACCAATACAATCAATCCCTGACTTGATATCCATTCAAAGGCGAGACGTACCGGTAAACTATGGTTAACCATTTATAGCGAGGCTGAAATAGCTCTTCGCAAACACAATGCTTTTGGTTCAGTATAGCGAGTTAACCATTACCTTAATTGCAGATTGCGTTCGCAGATGAAACCCAATTTGTTGATTTCATTCTCCCTGGGGCATTGCGCCAACGATTTCGTGCCAATTGCAATGTACGTCTTGATTCCTGCGTTCGGGACTGCCTTGGGATTGTCAGCGGTGGAAATTGGCCTTTTGTTTATGATCCATAGTCTAGGTGGATCCATTGCATTTTTGCCCGCGGGCTTGCTTGCCGACCATATAGCCAATCGTGGCGTTGTCCTTGCCGGGACATTTTTTTGGGTCGGGTTCGGTTATCTTGCAGCCTCCTTTTCAAATAGTTTTTGGGCTTTCGCGCTTCTAATCGCCTTCGCCAACATGGCAGATGCGACCTGGCACCCCATCGCGACTGGGGTATTGGCGCAGATTCACAAATCCAGGCGCGCCTACGCCCTGGGGGTACACGCGATTGGGGGGCATGTCGCGGAAGTTATTACGCTGCCGGCCTGTGGCCTCTTGCTGTCCCTTTGGGATTGGCGCCTGGCCATTCAGGTGCTGATTATTCCCACCCTATTGGTGGGAGTGTACTTCGTGCTGATCCATCATCATGTGCCCCGGCACGTGAATTCTCGGCCGACGCGGGCGGATTTTCTTGCGATATGGCGGATTTGGTCGTCGGGGGCTGGCCTCCGGGTAATCAGTATTTTTGTGACTTACAATATGGGACTTTTCGCAATTATCACCATGACACCTCTGTATCTGAGCCGGAACCACAGTTTCAGTTGGCTACAGACTGCGACGGTGATGGCTGTGATGATGTTG
>CAXGCE010000385.1:0-3103 GCA_964007795.1 uncultured Alphaproteobacteria bacterium
AGTTATTCAGAAAATGGTATGATAATGACTATTGAGGCGCCAGAAACCGTTGAAGTGGAAAAAACCGAGGTGCGATGTGACGGTGGCTCCGGCGGCACTTCCCAGAATAGTTCCGGAGGCGGCGATCCCTTAGGGCATCCGACTGTATTTCTAAACATGGGCGCTAAGGGCTGGGTCGAATGTCCCTATTGCGACCGCAAGTTCGTGCTCAAGGACGGCGCCCCGGCTCACGTGCATTAGAGTAAATTCGACATTCATCGACGCACCAGTGGTTCTTTACGGAGCGTTGATGATCAAATCCTTGTTCAAGACAATACGGACTTGGTTGCTGGCTTGCAATAAGGATGCCTTTAGGAGTCCAGAACTGCAGGTCGGCAAGGGACTCTTGACGGGTTTAATGCATTGTTAACAGCACCGTCCAGATCAGTGAAATCGGCCGCGGTTTGGTGGCGCTTTGTTCAATAAATCCTTAGGTCCGAGGCAGTCCTGCCGCTTGAAACTGGAATCGTGACACCGTTAGCAAAAACTACTAGTACATGTCGCATGACAGCAACCTCTCAGTCGGGCGGCGCACCGCCACCCAACGAAGCGATGGTGCCTGGAAGCCTACGCCAGGAAGCTCGCGTGCTCGGCCCAGTGGGCGGAGCGCATTTCCTGAGCCATTATGTGATTTTCCTGTTACCCCCAGTTCTGCCACTGCTAAAGGCGGACTTCGGCGTGGGCTATGCCGCCCTGGGCCTGATAATGACGGTGTACAACCTCTCGTCCGGGCTTACGCATGTTCCCATGGGTTTTCTGGTGGACCGTTTTGGCGCCCGACGTCTGCTGCTTTATGGCGTTGCCGTCTCTACCATCGCCTACGTTTGCATGGGCGCTTTTGCCGGTTATACCGCTATGCTAGTCTTGGCGGTGATCGCTGGCATCGCCAATTCGGTTTATCACCCTGCTGATTATGCCCTGCTTTCGGCCTCGATCTCGCCGGGGCGCATGGGCCGGGCTTTCAGCCTGCATACCTTCGCTGGTTTTGCAGGTGGGGCCATGGCGCCTCTGCTGATGGCTTATGTCTCCAACCAATGGGGCTGGCGCATCGGAGTCATGCTAACCGGCGTCATTGGCCTGGCAGTCTGGCTGCTCCTGATTATTAATCGCCAATACTTGTCCGATCGCGGCACAAGGACGGTCTCTGCCCCGAGGCATTCGTCTGTTTCGTATGAATTCGTCAAAACCAACGAACACAGTCACAAGATGAAGAAAAGCGGTATCGCATTGTTGCTATCGACGCCGATCCTGATGTGTTTCCTGTTTTTCGTTATGCTTTCTATGTCTCAGGGCGGACTGTCTACCTTTGCAGTGGCGGCGTTTGTATCTGTCCAGGAAATGTCGCTCCGGGAATCGCAAATGGCACTAACCGTGTTCCTGGTGGGCAGCGCCGTCGGCGTGCTTTTGGGCGGCTACATCGCTGACCGCACCCGGCATCACGAATGGGTTGCTGTAACCGGCTTTCTGGTGACTGCGGTGGTCGTCTTCGGGGTGGGCAATATCCTGCTCTCTGCTGGTTGGGTCATTGCGGCGATGACGTTGGCGGGTCTTAATTTCGGTGCCATCATGCCGTCGCGGGATATGCTGGTCCGCGCCGTAACCCCGGAGGGTTCCATGGGCAAGGTGTTTGGGTTTGTCTCCACGGGTCTGAATCTCGGAGGGGCGATAACACCAGTGTTTTTTGGTTGGCTAATGGACCAAGGCGAGCCACGGCTTTTGTTCTGGTTTGCGCCTGTCTTCATGTTGCTAGCTACGGTGACAGTTTTGGCGGCCCGGTTCAGCCAGCCCAAGGAGGCAGCCGACCTCAAGACCTAGGCTGCACTAAATGCTTCAAAAAAACCAACGTTTGGGCCCTTCATTTAGGCGCGGCAACATTCTATTTTAGGGCAATTAGCAAGTTTGGGAGAGTCCATTAGATGGTTCCAATTTTCTTGCCACCAGCTTTCCGGCCGGACCGCCTGGCTGGTTTTGCCTGCGCCAACATCGCGTTGGCGATTGGGGCATGGGTTCCGTCCTTAGCCGCCCCAGCCCAGGGCCAGGACGTCCAGCGAATTGCCGCGATTGTTAACGACGAAATAATCTCCCGTTACGACGTACAGCAGAGGGTTGACTTGGTCATTTCCACCTCCCGCTTGGGCAATTCGCCTGATACCCGGCGCCGACTGCGGCGGCAGATCCTTCGGAGTTTGATCGACGAGCGATTGCAATTGCAGGCGGCCAAACGCCATTCGATCAAGGTCGGAAATGCCGATTTGAAACGGGCTTTCAAATTCATCGAACATCAGAACAAACTGCCGGTGGGCGGTCTAGATCGTTATTTAACGGACCTGGGGGTGCCTCGCGAAGCTTTAGAGGCGCAACTTCGGGCGGAAATCTCCTGGACCAAACTGGTGCGCCGCCGTCTGAGCCGGAATGTGCAGATCGGCGAGGAGGAGATAGATGAAGTGCTGGCTCGGCTGCAGGCCAATGCGGGCCGGTCGGAGTTTAGAATTTCGGAAATTTCTTTGCCCGTGGACACGCCTGAGCAGGAAGATGAAGTCCGCCGGGCAAGTTTGGACCTTATCAAGCAGTTGCGCAGGGGCGCAACTTTTGCGGCCATGGCGAGGCAGTTTAGCCGCGGGCCAACGGCAGCTCAAGGTGGCGCGGTTGGCTGGGTCCAGCCTGGGCAATTGGCATCTAACCTGGATCAAGCTATCGCTAAAATGAAAAGCGGCGAACTCTCCGAACCTATTCGTGCGGCAGGCGGCTACTATATCATTCAACTGCATGAACGCCGCCCAATCGCTTCTAAATCCCAAAACACCGTGAAACTTCAACTAAAACAGATCATTTTCCCGATGGTGGCAGGAAGTCCGGAAGCGGACATCGAGGCGAAGGAGGCACTGGCCCGGATGGCGGGCGATAGTGCCAAAAGCTGTGCGGAAGTGGAGGCGGTTGCTAACGAGCTGCCATCCGCGGACGCCAACGATCTAGGCACTGTTACATTGGCCGATTTGCCGCCGAATATAGTCGCTGCGGTGAAGGATTTGACTATTGATCGCTTCAGTGCTCCGATCCGGAATTC
>CAXGCE010000386.1:0-3099 GCA_964007795.1 uncultured Alphaproteobacteria bacterium
TAGCGGAATTCTTTGTTATTTCGCATCAAAAATTGTTAGAAGAGTGTCTGCGTTTTCGCCATCCGGAAATTTCGCAATGCTCCGAGCCGTCGTCAAAATTTTACCCGTACTTGGAGCAATCGTCCTATTATCCGTCATAACGGCCTTGGCAGAGCAAAAGCCATTATTCGAGTTGGGCGTGGCAGGTGGCGCAGGTTACGTCCCCGACTATCCGGCCGCTGGTCAAAACCACTTTAACGGTATCGCACTGCCGTTTCCTATCTATCGTGGCGATTTCATCCGCTCCGACAGTAAGGGCCTATTACGGGGTCGATTTATCCACAGTCAGAATTTCGAGCTGGACGTTTCGTTTTCGGGATCGCTGGATGCCGATTCCGATGATAACGATGCGCGGCGGGGCATGCCCGATCTGGACTATATGGCGGAAGTTGGCCCGCGCCTGCAATGGACCTTTGCCCGTGCCGCCCGCTGGGCCCGCATGGACCTGGAACTTCCCGTCCGCGCCGTATTCTCCACTGATTTCTCCTCCGTCGAACATCGCGGTTTCCTGGTCGAGCCGCAGTTGGCCTATCAACACGAAAATTTTCTCGATACGGGCACCAAGCTGAAGCTTGGTTTATCCACAATCTTTGCCGACGAGGACTTGCAGGACTATTTCTATCAGGTCGACGTCCCGTTCGTAACCGCCGTCCGACCGGCTTACGATGGGCAGGCTGGTTACCTGGGTAGCCGCCTGCGTCTCCTCCTCCTCCATCCAGTGAGTAAACGCCTACGACTGTTTGTGGCCGGGGATTTACACAGCCACCATGGTGCCTCCAACGAGAACAGCCCACTCTACGGGGAAGACTTCACGTACAGCGCCGGTACAGGATTGATTTGGTCATTCTACCAATCTGACCGCAAGGTGGACGAGTAGGTCCTACTAGGCCGCCTCCTCCAGCACCATATCGGCCCCTTTTTCGCCGATCATAAGACATGCCGCATTGGTGTTGCCCGATACCAATGTTGGCATGATCGATGCATCGGCGATCCGCAAACCGTCGATGCCATGTACGCGGAGGCGTTCGTCGACCACGTTGCGGTCAGTGCTACCCATACGGCAGGTGCCCGTTGGGTGATATGTGGTCTCTGCCGTACGCCTGATCCAATCCAGCATGGCGGTATCGCCCTGAATATCTTTGCCCGGAGCTTCTTCGGCTCCGCGAAAGGCATCCAGCGCGGTGGTGTTCATTAAATTACGTACCATCTGCACCCCGTCCAAGATGCATCGGCGATCAGACTCCACATCCAAGAAATTGAAATTGATCGCCGGATATTCATGGGGATCGGATGATTTAGCGTGAATATGGCCCATGCTGTCGGGGCGGCATTGATAGACCGTGGCAATCATCCCCGGTTCCGGACCTAGGTAGCGCTTATTGGGGTCGTCATAGCGGAAGGGCACCAGATGCAACTGGATATCCGGGGTCTCCAATTCCGCCCGTGTGCGCATGAAGGCAAGCATTGGCGCTGCTGGCAGGCCAAGGAAACCACGCCGGTTGACAGCGTAACGCAGCATCTGCCAGCCCAGGCCCAAGCCAGAGACCTTGCCGTTATATGTCACGTCTTTCTGCGTCACCTTCCATTTCATACGCGGTGCGATATGGTCACGCAAATTCTCGCCCACTCCCCATAAATCGTGGTTGACCGTAATACCCAGGTCCCGCAAACGTCCGGCCTGACCAATGCCTGACAACTCCAAAACCTGGGGCGATTTTATGGCGCCGGCACTCAGGATGACTTCTCGGCCAGCTCGGGCTGTCATGCGCTTTCCATTAGCACTATATGCAACGCCCACGGCCCGCTTACCCTCGAGTAGCACCCGTTCCACCAGCACTTCCGCCATAACCCGCAAATTAGACCGTTTCATGGCCGGCCGCAGATACCCGGCGGCGGCTGAAGCCCGCTTACCGTTGCGAATTGTGGTCTGGGTCTTGCACATTCCTTCCTGGTTGGCGCCGTTGTAATCGGGATTATAGGGCACGCCAATTTCGGCCCCGGCCGCGATCCAGGCGTCATACAATGGGCTCTCATCCTTGCATTCCGAGACATGTATCGGCCCGCCTTCGCCGCGAATACCATCGTCGCCGCGCTCAAAATCCTCCAATTTCCGGAAGTAGTTTTTGACTGTATCAAAATCCCAGCCACGATTGCCTTGCTGCGCCCAGGTATCGTAATCCAACGGCTGTCCACGCACGTAAACCATACCGTTGATGGCCGATGAACCGCCCAATACCTTGCCACGCGGCACCGGTATAGCGCGGTTGGCCGTGCCTTCCTCCGGCTCGGACCGAAATCGCCAGTTGGCCGCCGGATTATCTAGCAGCAGGGCAAACGAAATGGGAAATTGGGAAATAAAATTGCTGCGCTTCCCCGCCTCCAGCACTAGTACATTATACTTGCCTGAGGCGCTCAACCGGTTTGCTAAAACACACCCAGCCGAACCGGCCCCAATAACGATATAATCGTACTCCATGACATTTTCTCCCGAGCAATTTTGCCAGGATACGACGCCTGAAAAGAAACAGTAAAGGCCCAGGCCGGAATAAGACGGGCCTCTTGATAGCGTAATCTTCTAACCAGGGTCAAATAATAGCTACGCACACTTTTGTAACTCCGTTGACGTCAAACTAATGTCCTGGCGCAAGTGGTTGTTCACGCGTTGGGTGGAGAGAAGAAGGCTTAAATTACAGGCGCCCTACCAGGCCTCGGTAAAGATCTTGCTGACTCAGCAGGGGATGGTGATCGTGTCTATCTAAACAGGCGAATGACAACGTTAGGGCAGACGGCAAGTTTTTTGCCAGTTCATTTTGCTTGTAGAATTTTATGACTTCACCTGATTCGATTGCCTGAACCTCGTAGGGGATCCGTACCCGCCTTGATTATGTTGCACCGCGAATATTGTATCCAAAAAATTGTCACTAAATGTATTAGGGTAACGTCGTATTGCAATAGAGTGCCGGGTGCGGCTACTCCAGACCTATATGCAGATTGGCTTTGCGCGCGCCTGGATAGCCAAATTGTTGCCGGCGGAGGGAAAAATTTATGGGCGAGGACATG
>CAXGCE010000387.1:0-3086 GCA_964007795.1 uncultured Alphaproteobacteria bacterium
CAGGTTACAAAACTTTTCCTTAAAAAAAAAGATGGAATGTTTTACACCAACTCAGGACGAGCGATGTAATTCCTGCGTGACTTGACTAATCAATATCGCCGGGGCATCCAGCCACAGGCATAATTTGAGAGCGAATTAGGGTAAATAGGGTGAAACAATTTTTGAAGGAGGAGATCCGATAGAACTAGTTGTGTTTATGCAACCGGTCCATGATCCAGCACGAGATTACAGCCAAGTCCTCGGACAAGATCGTGAGACCGTGATCTTAGCCGATCAGTTGGGCTTCTCCGAATGCTGGATTGGTGAGCACATCTCTGCCACCACCGAACCTAAAATCTCGCCGCTTATTTTTCTGGCTTCGCTACTTCAGGAAACTAGCCAAAACAAGTTGGGCACTGGGGTTTTCTGCCTGGCCATTAAACATCCGGCAATCATAGCAGCCGAGGCCGCTCTTTTTGATCATCTGGCGAAGGGGCGTTTCTTAATGGGGATAGGGGCCGGCGGTTTGTCTTCGGAACTGGAGCTCTTTGGCGTCGCCGGCGACAACGTGGACCGCGGCGCTATAGTACAACAATCGATCGATACTGTTTTGGCCATTTGGGACGGCGAGCCACCTTATAACATTGAAGGTGATTACTGGAACATCCGGATAGAGAATTTGGAGCGGCTCGCTGACTTTGGCGTTGGCCGTATTCCGGGTCCTTACCAGAAGCCGCACCCGCTAATCGGCATTTCGATTATGAGTCCAAATTCAATGAGCGCCTATGGCGCTGGTAAGAATGGATGGATCCCAATCTCGGGTTCTAACCTAGTGCAGCCCCGGTATATTAGGAGTCATTGAAAAAATATGTCGAAGGGGCACTGGCAGCTGGCGGCCCGGAACCATCAACTGATATCTGGCGGGTCTGCCGCTCCTTCATGGTGACCGAGTGTGATGCTGAGGCCGAAGATTACATTGCCAACCCTGACGGCCCCTTCCACTATTACTACCGTTACATGATGTCAGCTTTCGCCCAAAGAGGGGCGCCCTGGTTGAACCGACCCGATGGGCGCGAGGATGATAACACCGTCGACTGGCTTGATATTGCCCGAGACATGCTGGCATGGGGCAGCCCAGCTACTGTCCTTGACAAGCTCGTTTGGTTACGTGAGGTGGTTGGAGATGTTGGCACCCTTGTGATGACTGCACACGAATGGCACGACGTTGAAATCGATAGACGTTCGATGCGGCTGTTAGCCGAAGAGGTGATGCCACGTTTCAGCCAGCACATGTTAGCATTACGAGGAGTATAAGTAATTGGAGGCGATAAGTATGGATGCATTTGATCTTTCTAACCAACGAATTGCCATAGCTGGTGCCGCTGGTGGTATTGGCCAAGAAACAGCAAAACTTGTAGCTGGGATGGGTGCAGACGTAATGCTGTCCGACCTTGAGTCGCCGGCGCCGCTTGCCGATTATATTTCGGGACTTGGTCGAACGGCGACGGCAACAGCTCTCGACGTCACCAATCGAGAGGCGGTAGAGGCGTGGGCGAACGAATGTGGCCTTGTCAACGCTATGATCGATTGTGCTGCTATATGCCCGTTCGACGAATGGAATGATGCGGGTTGGGATGAAGTAGCGGCGCGAGTTTTCACGGTTAATCTGCAGGGACCTTTAAACCTAACCCGTGCCTTCATGGCTGGGATGCGAGACAATGCCGGCGGCCGTATCGCGCTCATTGGTTCCATTGCCGGCCGCCTTGGTGGCGTCCGCGCAGCACCGCACTATGCCATGAGTAAAGGCGGCATCCATAGCTTTGTCCGGTGGGCTGCTAAGAAGGGTGCCCCTGATAACATCCTTGTCAACGCGGTCGCACCGGGGCCCGTAGCAACGCCGATGACGCAAGGCGAACCTTTTGATTCAGCGGAATTTCCTTTACAGCGCATGGCGCAGGCAGAAGAGATTGCAGGTCCATTAGCTTTTTTAGTTTCGCCTGCTGCTAGTTATGTGTCGGGCGCAGTCCTTGATATAAACGGTGCGCTGCACTTTAGTTGAGTACGTCTGATATGAGTGCGCATGGTTTTCTTTCTGAAACCAAACTATCGTGCCGCGGCCCCCGGTGGCTATCTGAATGCACCGTCCCAGGCTACCGGCTGTGCTTCGAGAATCTCCCCTGCCTCATTCATTTCAGGGCGGTTGATGGTCAATACGGTATCTGGCGTGACAACGGCATAATCCATATATCCCAGACGGGCCAGGGGCCGCATGCCACCAGTGTCGACCAATCCGTCCAAGATATAGGCTTCATCGATATAGATGCCGACCACTTGCCCGATCACCACAAAATGACCTCGGTCCGAGCCTGGTGCCACGTCGGGCAGCTCAATAGTCTTCCAATAGCGGCATTCGAGGGCCGCGGGGCTTTCCTTGACCCGAGGCGGCTTAACGAAGCGCGAAGGTGCTGTGGTCAAATCAGCAATAGGAAATTCGTCTACGCCGGGCGGTACAGGCGCCGAACTGGCATTCATGCTATCGCGGGTGTCCCACGTCGATAGAGAACAGGTGAATTCGCCGGTGGCCTGGATATTGCGCACGCTATCTTTGATGTTCTTCGACGAGAACATAACATAGTGGGGTTGATCGCTGACCGCGTTGAAGTAACTATAGGGAGCGAGGTTACAGATTCCATCGAGGCTAACCGACGCGATCCATCCAATCGGCCGAGGAGTGACCAGGGCTTTGAACGGATCGTGCCTAAATCCATGTTTGTTTTCAATCGCATCGTAATGCATGTGCAAACTCCTCAATATTCATTAAGAATCCGGTATACCTGCAACCAGTAACGGCACCACCGGCGCTGCAATAGCGGCAGCGAGATTTCCGGGTCGGCCTCTAGATAGGCCGGTTCGGCGGTAATAACGGCTATTACGTCTACAACTGATATGTTGTCTCTTCTTGTCGACGTGATCGTTGCAAATAATTTCGTATCATTGGTCTGGTGCGAAGGCGGCCAGGGCATTCCAGCTCGGTGACGACCCACCATTGGGATCAAACGGCTGAATGGCGACGTGGTCGGCGCCAGCATCAAAATGGGCCTGCAGAC
>CAXGCE010000388.1:0-3085 GCA_964007795.1 uncultured Alphaproteobacteria bacterium
CTAGTAAAAATGGCGACGGGCGAGGATGCAGACGAGGAAAGCCTGGGTGGGGCGGATATGCATACCCGCATCTCCGGACTGGGCGATTATCTGGCCGAGGATGAAATCGACGGCATCCGAATTTGCCGCGAAGTAATCTCCCATTTGAACTGGCGCAAGAGGGGTCCAGGACCAACCCTTCCCGACGATCCGCCTTTATTTGATAAAGAGGATTTACTAGGCATCGTCAATGAGGACCTGCGTGTGCCCTTCGATATACGCGACATTATCGCCCGTATCGTAGATGGCTCCCGCTTCGAGGAATTTAAGCCACTTTACGGTCCTACCCTGGTAACCGGCTGGGCCTCTGTGCACGGCTACCCCATCGGTATCGTCGCCAACAACGGCCCCTTGCTATCGGAGTCATCGGAAAAGGCGGCGCAATTCATTCAGTTGTGCAATCAGATCGACGTGCCGCTGCTGTTCCTTCACAATATCACCGGTTATATCGTTGGAACGGATTTCGAGCAGGGCGGCATCACCAAGAACGGCTCGAAAATGATCAATGCGGTGTCTAATTCATCGGTACCGCATATTTCTATTATCATAGGCGCCTCATACGGGGCCGGCAATTACGGGATGAGCGGCCGCGCCTATGGCACCCGGTTTACCTTCATCTGGCCTACCGCCAAAATCGCCGTAATGGGTCCAAAACAGATGGCCGGTGTCATGTCCATTGTGCAGCGAACGGCCTCTGAACGGCGGGGGATCAAATTCGACGAGAAAGCCGACGCCGAACGCGCAGCCATGGTGGAGCATTGGGCAGAGGAACGCTCGAAAGGACTATATGCGACATCGCGCGTTTCCGACGATGGTATGATCGATCCTCGGGATACCAGAACTTCAATCGCCATCGCACTATCAGTCTGTCACAACCAGGAGGTCAAAGGTACCAAGGAGTTCGGCACATGGCGGATGTAGCCACAAAACAAATTACCCGCCTGCTGATCGCCAATCGCGGCGAGATTGCCCGTCGAATTATTCGTACGGCCCACGAAATGGGCATCACTACTGTCGCCATCTATGCAGATAGCGACGCTAGCGCGACATTCGTCCGAGAAGCCGACCAGGCCATTGCCCTGAAAGGTAAAACCTCAGCTGAAACCTACCTTAATGTGGCCAAAGTGCTAGATGCCTGCAAGCGCACAGACGCCGACGCGGTGCACCCTGGCTACGGATTTCTCGCTGAGAATTCGGAATTTGCCAAGGCGGTCACAGCTGCTGGCATGGTTTGGGTTGGACCGTCAGTCAAAGCCATTAGCGCCATGGCCGATAAAATCTCTGCCAAGCGCCTAATGAAAGAAGCAAACGTCCCGACACTCCCAGCGCATGAGTTGGGTACAGATGACGACATTTTCACTGCCGCCAAGGAAATCGGGTATCCGGTTTTAGTCAAGGCTTCCGCCGGCGGCGGGGGGCGCGGCATGCGGGTTGTCAAGACTAAAGGAGATCTTGCGGAAGCTGTTGATAGTGCTCGGCGAGAGGCAAGTGCGGCCTTCGGCGACGATACACTATTTTTGGAACGCTGGTTGACTGCATCGCGTCATGTGGAGATACAAATATTGGGTGACCTGCATGGCAATTTAGTACATCTTTTCGAACGGGAATGCTCCATCCAGCGCCGCCATCAGAAGATAATAGAGGAGGCACCTTCCCCCGCCGTCAAACCGGAGATCCGCGCCCGCATGGGTGAGGCGGCGCTATCGGTCGCGCGCAAGCTGGATTATGCTTCCGCTGGAACTGTCGAGTTTTTGCTCGACGGCGAGGAATTCTGGTTTCTTGAAGTCAATACGCGGCTCCAGGTTGAACATCCCGTCACAGAGGAGATTACCGGCCTGGATCTGGTACGTGAACAGCTACGCATTGCTGCAGGGGAAGAGCTTGGCTACAACCAGGATGATCTGTCCGTTGACGGCCATGCCATAGAGGCTCGAATTTATGCCGAAGATCCTGTCAACGATTTCCTACCCTCGCCAGGCACGGTAGTCGTCTGGGAGCCCGACCTGACAACAGGCGCCCGCTTTGAAGCTGGGATCGAGACTGGCAGTGTAATTAGCCCAGAGTTCGACCCAATGATTGCCAAGGTGATTGTTAAAGCCCGCACCCGCCAAGAAGCCGCCCGCCGCCTGGCGCGAGTATTGGAAAACACCCGGCTGCAGGGCATTACCAACAATCGGGACTTCCTCGTATCTACTTTACAATCGCCGGAATTCATAGCGGGTGACACCACTACCGACTTCATCGAACGGGTCAACCCGAGCAGGTCACAGCAGATGGCTCCGATGGATATACATCACAGCGCAATCGCTGCGGTCATTGCTGCGCAGGCGCAACGGCGTGCGCAAGCACGTGTTCTAGAGACCCTCCCTAGTGGCTGGCGCAATTCAAAAATGCCTCCTGAACGGGTTACCTTCCGCCAAGGTGAAGACGAATTCATTGTCGCCTATCGGACACAACGGAACGGAAATTTTAAGGTTTCCATTGGCAGCGATGACTACGCGGTAGCTGTGTTTTCAGTTGATGACGCCAGCGTAGATGTAGAAATTGACCGTCGAAGGTTTAGCGCGTCCATCACTCAAGTGGGCGAAAATTGGCTAATACACGGTGCCCATGGCGAAATCGAACTCAAAGAATTGCCGCGGTTCCCGGACAGCACACAGGCGGATTTCACCGGCGGACTTGTTGCGCCCATGCCAGGCAAAGTAACCACCACCCACGTGGAGGAAGGTGCGACCGTGGAGGAAGGCCAACTATTGCTAATTCTCGAGGCCATGAAGATGGAACACCGTATTACCGCCCCGGTTTCAGGCATAGTGAAACAAATGCGCGTCTCCGTCGGTGACCAGGTTGACAACGGTGAACTACTGGTGGTGCTGGAAGAGGTGGAGTAGGCCGCGCCACGTCACCTTCCCACAAAGACTTTGCTAAGTAATTATGTCTTGCGGCCGGAAATGCTAACTTGCCAGGTATCCATATATGGACAAACTGCCTGAGCTTAAGGCTGCTGGCATTATCGGCGATCAACCCATTGCGCCCGAGCGACCGG
>CAXGCE010000389.1:0-3069 GCA_964007795.1 uncultured Alphaproteobacteria bacterium
TCACCTTGAATGAGGGGCACATAACGCTGGCTACATTTAGATTGCGGCAAGCGCCGTTGTTGTTACACATCTCCACGGCCCTGGCAAAGCCACCCCAAGGGGACCAGTCCAGCCCGGTTTCAAACGTTTCGGTGGTGTAATTCGGCTTGAAACGGAAAAGACGGCGGTCATCCATTTTTGGGGGATCAACTATCTTGCCCGGATTGAACATGCCCTTGGGATCCAGGATACGCTTGACCTCAGCGAAATTATCCACCATTCGCCGGCCAAACATGGGCAAGTGGAACTCCGACCGCGTCAGGCCGTCGCCATGTTCCCCGGAATGGCTGCCTTTATATTCCCGCACCATGGCGAAGGCTTCTTCAGCCATGTCGCGCATCTTCACCGCGCCATCAGGGTCCTTAAGATTGACCACTGGGCGCACATGCAAACAACCGACCGAGGCATGGGCATACCAGGTACCTTCCGTACCGTGTTTATGGAAAACCTTAGTCAGGCGGTCGGTATAATCGGCCAGATCTTCTAGGCGCACCGCACAATCTTCGATGAATGAGATCGGCTTGCCGTCACCCTTCATGGACATCATGATGTTCAGGCCAGCTTTACGCACTTCCCAGATGGCAGACTGGAAAGAAGCGTCCGTGACTTCAACCACGGAAAAGGAAGAACCCAAATCGCCCATTAATTCCACCAATTGGGCCAGCTTTCGCAGCTGGTCGCCGCTATCCTCTCCGGCAAACTCCACCAAAAGCAAGGCCGCTGGTTCGCCTTTGACGAAGCGTTCGATGGTGGGTCGGAACATGTCTATTTCCCGCGCCAAGTCGATCATGGTCCGATCCACCAGTTCCACCGCTGCCGGGTCAAGCTCGACGATATGCTGTGTGGTATCCATGGCTGCATAGAAATTAGCAAAATGACAAACGCCCAAGACCTTGTTTGCCGGTAAAGGCACCAGGTCGAGTTCTATGGCAGTGGAGAAGGCCAACGTACCCTCCGATCCAACCAGCAGATGCGCCAAGTTTTCGGAGCCAGTTTCCGGAACAAGGGCATCAATGTTATAGCCGCCGACCCGGCGCTGGACGTCTGGAAAGCGCGCCGCAATCTCTCCTGCCTCACGCCGGCCCAGTTCCAACAGCGGTGTCGCAATTTCCCGATACCGGGCCGGAATATTGGTGGCCTGGAAATCTTCGGGCATTTGGCCGAATTGCAGCCTACTGCCGTCGGCAAGAATAGCGTCGATGGCCCGCACATTATCCACCATATTGCCGTAGCGGATGGACCGAGCGCCGCACGAGTTGTTCGCCGTCATTCCTCCAATAGTGGCCCGTGACGAAGTAGAGACGTCAACAGGAAAGTAAAGACCGTGGGGCTTGAGATAAGCATTCAACTGATCCAGTACGACGCCCGGTTGCACCGTGACTCGCCGGTTCTCCTTATCCAATGAGATTATGCCAGCGAGTTTTTTGGAAACGTCTAGAACAAGGGCCTCACCCACGGTCTGTCCACATTGCGAAGTGCCGGCGCCCCGGGGCAGAATTGGAATGCCTTCGTCACCGGCTATTTGAATGGCGCGGATTATGTCAGCCTCGCCTTCAGGGATCACAACGCCAATTGGTTCAATCTGGTAGATCGAGGCGTCGGTCGAATAGCGTCCCCGGCTCGCGGTATCAAATAGAATCTGGCCTTGTAGTTCCCGGTCCAAGCGGGCAGCAAGAGCACTGTCGCCAATGCGGCCAGTGCCTGTGTAGGGCGCGCTGATGTTCGCGTTGGTTGTCACCCCAGGTCCCGCGTTCTCTCCCGCAGGACGAATTTTTGGATCTTTCCTGTTGAGGTCTTTGGCAGGTCGTCGAATACGACCTGGCGCGGGCATTTGTAGTGAGCCATGTTATTTCGGCAAAATTCGATGATTTCTTCAGGTGTTGCCTTCTGCCCTGGTTTCAGTTCGATAAACGCCGTGGGCGTTTCACCCCATTTCTCTGATGGCGTAGCAACCACCGCCACAGCGGCAATCTTGTTGTTCGTGTACAGGATATCTTCTACCTCGATGGACGAGATGTTCTCACCGCCAGAAATAATGATGTCCTTTGAACGGTCCTTCAGTTCTACATAGCCGTCAGAGTGCCAGACCCCCAAATCGCCGGAATGGAACCAACCGCCTTCGAAGGCCTCTTGCGTCGCTTTAGGATTTTTCAAATAGCCTTTCATGGTCACGTTGCCACGCATGAACACCTCACCCATACTTACACCATCCATGGGGACAGGCTCCATCGTCTCGGGATCGGCCACCATCATCGCCTCCTGCACCTGATAAGCGACGCCTTGGCGGGCCTTCAGGCGGGCTTGTTCATCAAGTGACAACTCGTCCCATTCAGTCTTCCAGGCGCTGACCACGCACGGGCCGAGGACTTCCGTAAGCCCATAGACATGTGTGACGTTGAAACCTGCGCGGGCCATGTCCGCCAGGACGGCGGCGGGAGGCGGTGCGGCGGCGGTGAACATGTTTACCGTATGGGGCAGGTCCCGCTTATCCTCTTCAGAAGCACCAGCGATTAGCTGCATGACGATGGGTGCTCCACACATGTGTGTCACCTTGTGGTCAGCAATGGCGCCGTAAATATCTTTGGCAATCACGCTGCGCAGGCAGACATGTGTGCCGGCAATAGCGGTGATGGACCATGGGAAACACCAGCCATTGCAATGGAACATTGGCAGGGTCCACAAATACACCGGGTGGGCCGGCATGTGCCAGGACATGATATTGCCCACGGCGTTCAGATACGTACCCCGGTGACTGTAGACGACGCCCTTGGGGTTCCCTGTGGTTCCGGACGTATAGTTTAACGAGATGGCATCCCATTCATTCTCCGGGGGACCCCATTGGTGATCCTCATCTCCTGTTTCGAGGAAGGCTTCGTAATTCATTTCGCCCAAGGATTTGCCGCCAGGGCCGTTTGGGTCCTCGATATCGATAACGATGGGTCGGCAGGCAACCTTGTCCAAGGCTTCCTCGATGACCGTGCCGAATTCTGTATCCGTGATTAGCAACTTACATTCCCCGTGATCGAGGAT
>CAXGCE010000390.1:0-3065 GCA_964007795.1 uncultured Alphaproteobacteria bacterium
AAGCACCGAGGGTTCCAAGATTCTTCAGTGCCGCCAGCATGTGCTGGGCATTGCCGCTATCATCCTTTTTCAATTCTCGCCGGCGGGCTAACCAGGCTTGCCGTCGCCCATGATACTGGGCTAGGCGTTTGACGGGTTGGTCCAGTGCCTCACCGGTGGGCGGATAGAATTCCGCTTGAGTAAGTTCTGCGCCGTGCCGCATTGCCGCTTCCCGTGCCGCTGATAGGACGGCCAGGCCATAACGATCATCTGGCGCCAACACAGCTAACCGCTGCAAACCTTGACTGACTGCATAGTTGATCACAGCGTCGACTTCCTGATCGGGCATGAAACTTAATAGGTAAACGCCGTTGCCCGCGACCTGCCGATCAGAAGAGAAGGCGATCATAGGCAGGCCTCGTTCACGAGCGATGGCCGCTGTTGCTTGCACAGATGTGTTAAACAGCGGACCCAGTAAAATCTCGGCACCTTCACCAACTAGGTCCGCGGCTGCCTTGGCTGCGCCGTCCGGTGAGCCGCCAGTGTCGCGGGGCATCAACAGCAGCCGCTCGCCCCCAAATTCGAACAATGCCAGCATAGCGGCGTTCAGCATGGCCTGACCCAATTGACTGGCGCCATGGTTGCCGGAGAGGGGCAGGAGCAGACCTATCCGGATCGGCTGTCCTTCGATGTCTGAAGGAGGACTTAATTTTGGCGTGCTTTCCACGGCGACCGCCTGGGGCGTAGAGGTTGTTCGGAAGACGGGCTGTGCTGGCAATGGCTTGGGTGCAGGCGCAGCTCGTCGAACGGAGGATGGTTTTTTTTCTTCTGCCTTGGGGGCGACTACTGGCAAACTGACATCGTTTGGAGGGGGCGTTTGAGCGCAGCCCTGCAACAAGGAAAAAAGGACCAGCAGGCATGCGGCGAAGAAACCAGCCCGAAGACAAATCCAGGAATATGACCGCAATGGGTGCAAGCGCTTCATCCTCTCCAGATGGCGTTAACGCACCGACGCAATACAATCGCATGGGCGAAGGCAGGAAACCCGAGGCCCATGACTTCCGCCCTGGCCTCTATATTGTCTCCACGCCCATTGGAAACGCACGGGATATCACTTTGCGGGCCCTGGATCTTCTGGCCTGCGCTGACATCATCGCCTGTGAGGACACGCGCGTCACGCGCAAACTGTTGAACATTCATAATATAAACCGTCCCACTATGGCTTACCATGACCATAATGCCCAAAAGGTGCGTCCCCGCTTGTTAAAGCACCTGAACAAAGGCAAAATTGTGGCGTTGGTATCTGATGCGGGTACGCCCTTGATCTCAGACCCAGGCTACCGCTTGGTTAGGGAAGTGCGAGACGCTGGCCTGAACATAACGGCCCTTCCAGGGGCCTCCGCCGCCCTGGCGGCCCTGGCTAGTGCCGGCTTACCCACCGACTGTTTTCTCTTTTTCGGATTTTTGCCTGCAAGGGGTGCGGCCCGCCGCAAGGCCTTAGCAGCGGTCGCTAATGCTCCTGCGACATTAGTGTTTTATGAAAGCGCCGGGCGCCTAGCCGCATCCTTGGCAGATATGGCGGTGGTTTTGGGGGGGCGTCAGGCTGCGGTAATGCGCGAGTTAACGAAGAAATTCGAGGAAGCCCGGTTTGGCGGTCTGGATAATTTGGCTTCACACTATAGTGATACTGGGCCACCCAAGGGCGAAATTGTTGTACTAGTCGCCCCGGAGGAAGATACGGCCGAAGATCTTGACCAGGACGCGATTGATACGCTGTTGCGGGGCGAACTGATGACCCGCCGCATCAAGGATGCCGCGGCTGCGGTGGCCAAGCGCACGGGCCTAATGCGGCGGGACCTTTACAATCGTGCTTTGAGATTGCGCGAGGAAGAATAACGCCCGATATGAACAGGCCACGCGAATCGATCTGCAAACTCAGGCTCAGTGACTGTTGCGACGGTCGTAACGCTGAAGCTGTCGCGGTGGCTATGTTGCGTTTGAAGGAGTATTGCGTTCTGGCCAGAGATTGTCGTGCAGAGGTGTTAGAATTAGATATAGTGGGCTAACGGAGCCGGAAGTTGGCATTTATCGCGGTGAAGCGGCATCTAAATCCGCGCCAAAGGCTTGAGTTCATGACCGAACGCTAGCGGCGGCAGATTAAAAGTGGGGTACAGATGTCTGTGGCGCGGCGTGGTGGCTTTGATGAGCCCATTTTGCGCTTGGGTGTCATGGTAGTAGTGCTCCAACGACTAATACGGCGCATTTGGGATGCCTAACAGGCGCGAGGGATATGATGCAGGGGCGAGAGAGATGAGAAGAGATGGATTGATGAACGCGTGGGCGGGAGCAATCCTTCTTTGCGCGGCCCTAATCGCGGTGGCGGGTGGGCTGGGCAGTTGTGCCTCCGCCATAGTTGGCGCCGGGACCACGGTGGGCGTCGCGGCGGTGCAGGAGCGCTCCGTGGGTCAGGCACTGGACGATGCGACGATCCTAACTCTAATCAACCAAAGGTTATTGGAGAAATCGGAAAATTTATTCATCAAGGTGGATGTTGAGGTTGTGGAAGGGCGGGTATTGTTGACCGGCAATGTAAAAAATCCCGAAGATCGCATCGCCGTTGCCCGCACGGCCTGGCAAACCAAGGGTGTGCGAGAGGTTTTGAACGAACTGGAGATTAACGACCGCAGCACCCTGCGCGATTATGCCAAGGACGTCTGGATAACGGCGCAGTTGAAATTTAAATTACTTGGCGATAAGAATGTTTTAACTATCAACTATACGGTCGATACCTTGAATGGCGTGGTATTTTTGTTCGGCATCGCCCAAGATAAGAAAGAACTTGATCGAGCTGCGAGCCACGCGCGGAATATCAAGGGCGTGGTTAAGGTTATCAGTCATGTTGTCTTGAAGGACGATCCCAAACGGGCGTCTTAGGACGTAGCCATTTGTGCAAAGATTTTGTCATTCACGCGAAAGCGGGATCCGTTGCTGAGATAGAACCTTCATGCTTTTTACTGGTTTGCCTGGTGGGGTAAAATTAGGCACGGGCTCTTGCCTTCACGGAAGTGACTATATCGGAATCTCAT
>CAXGCE010000391.1:0-3062 GCA_964007795.1 uncultured Alphaproteobacteria bacterium
AGCCGTCACCTCAACGACGACATCCACACTTTTACCGTATCACATGACGAGCCCATCGACCCCGCCGGACTGCAGCTCTGGCTCGATCTGTTGGCCTCTTATCGCGGCCCAAACCTTTTGCGTGTCAAGGGGCTACTCAATGTCGCCGGGCGGCCGGTCGTCGTGCACGCCGTGCAACACCTATTTCACCAGCCCGTCGCTCTCGACGACTGGCCGGACAAAGACCGAAGCTCTCGCATCGTTTTCATCACCCACGGCATTGACCGCGAGGATATAACCGGCACGCTCGAAGCTCTCGATTTCAAGCCGGTGGGGCCAGCGGATGGTTCAAGCATGAACCCGCAAAACTATGCGCGCTTTCTTTCCGTGGTAAAGCGTTTCGAAAACCCCTCCGGATAATTTCCAGCGAGGTTTGGAGGAGGAACCCTCGATACCGGCAGGAGCCAGGAACGGTGCACCCCGACTGAAAATCACCAATATGACGATCAAATTCGGCCGTCATTATTCTGACCATAAACGATATTCCCGGCGTTATCCCGTTGGCGCCCTCCATTTACCGGCAGACGCGATGTAATATCGTTTTGCTCCTGTCTGTAACGGACGAAGAGGTAATGTGAGGGGTGATCCCGTCTTCCGTTTTGTTCTTCGCCCTGTTAAGCGCTGCCGGCTAGGAATTGAAGCGCACGCCGGATCTTGTGGCCAAACTGTCGATCGGAGTTTTGAGCGGATGCCTGTTAGGCGCGGCCGACTTGGGCGGCCGTCCGATGGTCCTCTTTTTCCTAAGCCAGAAGCTTCTCAAGGAAGCCCTAGGCGCTTGCGCGCTGGTTTGCTTGATTCTGAGAGGTCAGTTACCGTGGTTTTCTACTATGCGCGCCGCTTGATCAGTATATAGCACTTGCGATTCTTTTTTTAATCGGCGCCCCCATATACATATTCGCAATGTGGGCCGATGCCGTTTTCGGCAGTCGAGATCCTGCATCCATTGCCGGTCCCGGGATATACGGTGTTGCGCTCGATGTGTGGGTCTACGCACCGTAGAATCCAGACTTAAGCCGCTATTTCTACCATTGAGTTATCTGCACAAAGTTCATGGTGGACTATCCGACGTCCACCTTGGTTCCCGACTTGGCGGATTTGTCAACCGCTTCTAACACGGCGATGCCGTGGACAACCTGGTCGACGGATACGGGATAGGCATCCCCGCCGGAACAAGCGTCGGCGAAGGCTTCCAATTCGGCTTTCAAAATATCCGCCTCGTCGTAATCCCGGGTTTCGGTCACCTTATCTAGGTCGCTGACCACTAGGCAGTGTTCGCCGCGCATCTCCAGCCAACCCTTAGTGCCCATCACAAAAATTCGCCAGATATTACCGGTAGCGAAGATGGTGGACAAATATCCGGTAATGCCGTTCTTTAACTCGAACAACATCGAGGTGGTGTCGTCCATATTGTTTTCGATGGCGCGGCGGTCGCTCATCGCATAGGCGCTAGAGACTTCGCCGCACAAGTCGATCATTAAATCCAAGTTATGGATGCCCCGGGCCGCCATGCCGCCCGCTGGATTTTCTGCCCGGGTCGCGCGCCAGATGTCCGGCGGTGTACGGTATCCGGTGGGCCCGGAGTGCATGGATTCCACATGCAGGATATCACCGATCACGCCGTCAGAAATAAGTTGCTTCATGTCGGTAAAAGACGGCAGAAAGCGCCGCCCGAAACCAACACCAAGGATCACGCCAGCAGAGGCGCAGACCTGGGCCGCTTCCTCCGCCGTATCCTTGGTCAGTGCCAGGGGTTTTTCGCAGAACACATGCTTGCCCGCACCTGCCGCCAGTTTGATTTGTTCCACGTGATGGGAGTGTACGGTGGCCAACACCACTGCATCAACGTTTTCATCGTTCAGTGCCGCATCGTAATCGCCGCCGATGGGGAAGCCCATCTCGGCACCGAAATCCACGTATTTGTCAGGCGTCCGGGCGATGCCAACCACAAATTTGATATTGTCGCTTTTCCCCTGCACTGCTTTGACCAGATTTTGGCCCCAGCGGCCGACGCCGTAAATGGCTGCATTAATCAAGATGCTCTCCTCAAAAGATTCTTAAATGCTATCCCCGTTCAACTGGCTTACAATAATTGGAAGGTTTAGCGTTCTTGCTCCTCCTAATCCTTCTCCACCAGCCTTTCCTTATTTGTTCGCCGGATTCCGAAGCTAATGGTCGCCTGCGACGCGAGTAATATCGTCATCGAAATTGGGCGGGTTTGCACCACCATAACGGCTGAGGTCGGCATTGGCGAGAACGTTGTTTTTGAAAATTCTACGGCGGACCGATGAATTGCGACCAAGGCCGGAAACGTTGCAAACCGAGGGAGGATTAAATCATGCAGATCCATAAAGCGACAGCAATTATCTTGTTTGTCCCGGTTGTCATGCCACTGATTCATCTCGTAGGCATTGACCCAGTGCATTGTGGGCAAATTGTCACCCTAAATCTCGGTATCGGGTAGCAGATCCTGCCGGTCGCGAGCGTCCTTGTAACCGCGTGCTCAGTGGCGAAGGCTGATATTTGGGAAGTCAGCAAGGTCAAATTTACTTTATTAGGGACCTGTTTTCTGTCCTTATGCTGGTCACGTATGTACCAGCCATTCCGATATACCTAGTTGAATTATTCTACCGTTAAAATTTTTCGTCACTACCTTCTGATAGGAATCAAACATGGCCAAGGAAAAAATCGTCAAACGACCCGAATCTCTGAGAAGCCACCGCTGGTTCGGCGTGAACGACCTGCGTTCATTTGCCCATAGGGCGCGCATGAAACAGATGGGCTATGCCCGTGAGGAGTTTTCCGGGCGTCCGGTGATCGCCATCGTCAATACCTGGAGCGACATCAATCCTTGCCACGCCCACTTGCGGGCGCGGGCCGGGGACGTGAAACGTGGAATACTTCAGGCTGGCGGATTTCCCCTTGAATTGCCCGCCATGTCTCTGGCCGAACCCTTCGTTAAGCCGACCACCATGCTTTACCGAAATTTCCTGGCAATGGAGACGGAGGAGTTGCTGCGCTCCCAT
>CAXGCE010000392.1:0-3049 GCA_964007795.1 uncultured Alphaproteobacteria bacterium
ACAAGCTCACGCTCACACGCCCCGACGACTGGCACCTTCACGTACGGGACGGCGACATTCTCAACGACGTGGTACCGGCTACGGCCGCCTGCTTCGCTCGCGCCATCATCATGCCCAACCTGGTACCGCCAGTTACCACCGCAGCCGATGCCACAGCCTACCGGGAGCGCATTCTGGCGGCTGCCAATGGCACCGAGTTCGAGCCGTTGATGACGCTGTATCTGACCGAGAGCATGACGGCGCAGACCATCCGGGATGCCAGGGCTGCCGGCGTTGTGGCTGCCAAGCTTTACCCGGCCGGAGCAACGACCAATTCCGACTCGGGGGTGAAGGATATCCGTAACATCTATCCGGTTCTGGAGGCCATGGCCGATTGTGGCATGCTGCTGCTGGTACACGAAGAGGTAACCGATGCCGATATCGATATTTTCGACGCAGGTGGCGAAATCTGAGCCTTTAGCCACGGTTTCCTCAAACGGATAAAGGTTCACAACTACCAGATCGATGACGCCGATGTTGTGGTCGACCATGGATTGGGTATGATCCGGATTGTCGCGTAAAGCTAAAAGACCACCGTGAACCTTTGGGTGCAAGGTCTTAACCCGACCGTCCATCATTTCAGGAAAGCCGGTATAGTCGCTGACTTCCTTCGCCGGCACGCCGGAGTTAGCCAAGGCGCGGGCAGTGCCTCCGGTGGACAGGATCTCCACCCCATGATCCACCAGGGCATGGGCCAACGCTTCCAGGCCGCATTTGTCCGAAACAGAGATCAAGGCACGTTTGATAACAACCAAATCGCCTATCTCTGCAGCCATCGTGGTTCACTCCTGATTACAATTCGAATTAAATTTCCGGCGCTATAGCATGAGCGTCTTTGGTGCCAAAGCGGACAGACTATTCTGCTTGCGCGACAGTAGTTTCCTTCACGACGTTGTAGCTGCCATTTTGCAATTCGGGAACGAGATAGCGAATCAGGGCTATGGTTTGTGCGGTATCACGCGACTTGGCCGCTCCTGACAGTTTATCCACCTGGTCACTCAACAATTCATAGTCGATAACCCTCGGGGAAGCCAAATTGACGCCCTCTAGGTTAGTTGGTTGGGGCGCCTCGCCGTCATGCAACATTTCTTCATACAGTTTCTCACCAGGGCGCAGGCCCGTGAAGGTTATTGGGATATCTACGTCCGGCGTGAATCCTGCCAGCCGGATCATCTGCCGGGCAAGGTCCAGAATACGCACTGGTTGGCCCATGTCCAAGACGAAGATTTTGCCGCTTTCAACGTCCCTGGGAGTGGCGGCGGTGGCCTGCAGGACTAGTTCCACCGCCTCACGCGCGGTCATGAAATAGCGCGTGACGTCCCGGTCCGTGACCGTCAGCGGGCCGCCCCGGGCGAGTTGGCGTTGGAATAGGGGCACAACGGAACCTGTAGAACCCAGTACATTGCCAAAACGTACGGTAACAAAGCGACAGCTCGCGGATGTCAGGCTCAGCCCTTGGCAAATCATCTCGGCGATGCGTTTTGTGGCGCCCATTATAGAAGTCGGATTGACAGCCTTGTCCGTGGAAATCTGCACCATCACAGCAACTTCTGACGCCAGACAGGCGCGGGCTACGTTGGCCGTGCCCATGACGTTGGTCAGCACCCCTTCATTGGGGTTCTCTTCCACCATAGGCACATGCTTGAACGCGGCAGCATGGAAAACTAGATCTGGTTGTTCGCGCTGAAAGACAGTCGCCAGGCGTGTGCCGTCGCGCACATCTCCAAGGATGGTGCTGCGGGATAAATTCGGCCAGTTTTCGTCAAATTCCAGGTCAATACGGTAGAGAGCAAGTTCACCATTATCTAACAGGGAGATGTGCGTCGGGCCGTGGATAGCGGTCTGGCGCGCCAATTCGGATCCGATGGTACCACCTGCGCCGGTTATCAATATCCGCCGGCCCGCAATTAATGCCCGCATAGCATCCTGGTCCAAAACCTGTTGCGGTCGGCCCAAAAGGTCCGCGACCTCCACTGGTTGGACTTCCAGTCGTGTCTTGTCGGTGCTGCTCTGAAATTCAGTCATGCGAGGCATGCGGGATAGGGTCAGGCCCAAGGCCTCAGCCTGCTCCAGTAGCTTGCCGATGGATGGGCCATCCAACTTGGACCAGGTGATGACCATGCGCTGGGGCTTTCGTCCTTTTCTGGCTAGATTCTTGACGATATCCTCCACCTGATCCAGCCCGCCCAGGACGGTAATGCCACGAATATCGCGACCAATGCGGCTGTCCTTGTGATCGACAATGCCAACAACGCGATAGCCCGCTTGGCGGTCCCGCGCCAGGCCGCGAATAAAGGTCTCGGCCTCGTCACCGGCGCCGATCAACAGCACTGGCACCCGACCGTCATTGGTATGCTCAAATACTGCACGCAAGTCGCCATCCTTCGAAAATCGATAAAGAAGGCGCGGGGCCATTAAAAGGCACACTAACAGAGGCCAGCTCAAGAACATGGCGCTGCGCGGGAAATTGGCCAGGCGGTCCATGACAAACATCACGGGCAGAAAGATCAGAATTGCCAAGGTCACTGCCTTGATGATGGCAATGACGTCCGACAAAGAGGCATAGTGCCAAATTCCACGGTATAAACCCATCCGCCAAAAAACCAGGAAACAGACCACGGTGAAGATAACCGTGCCGTGCCACAGGAAAAAAAATTCCTGGGGTTTGCCGTAGGTCTGGTATCGGAACCAGACTGATAGCTCGAACGACAGCATAGCCATGAACACGTCATGAGTAGCAACCGTAGCGATCCGCTTGTTGATGCGCCGTAGCCAGCTCACGATCCGTCCAATCCATCCGTTTTTTTTACGGAAGATGATTCAGGTGCCTTCATGGTGGCAAAATTGTATAGCAAAAGAAGGACCGCGACACTGGCTAACACCAGGGCTAGCCAACCGCCGTCCCAATGGGCGGCCCAGACGGTTGCGGTGATCAGGACCAGATTGCAACACAAGACCAACAGCGCGATGAGGCGGTGATTACCGCTTTTCTGAATTGCATATTGGTAAA
>CAXGCE010000393.1:0-3043 GCA_964007795.1 uncultured Alphaproteobacteria bacterium
GGTGACTGACAATAGGCTCTAGAAAACAAAACACTGCGTTCAGCAAAAGCATCAAAATTTGGCGTCGCCAGGGTAGGATGGCCAGCGCAACCAAGATAATCGGCGCGCAACTGGTCATACATGACGAACAAGATATTTTTTACCTTACCCATTTTTCTCTCATTGCTGTTCTGCCTTGGCCCGCACCGCTGCGACCCGGACAGGATCGGTGATGCCAGCCGGATTTGCCTCAGTTGGCACTAGGGCCTTGAAGGCCGCAAAGGCACCCTGGCCAGCCGCATATATACGGGCCAGTTCGTTGGGTGCGTCCGGGTGGTCGTCCACGCGGATATCCCAATCGGGATAAACCTCCCCGGTATAAATTTTCAACACGGCAGATTGCCGCCCTCGTTTGTCGCCACCCACCCCATCGCCTGCCAGTAGGCTATGCAATAGACGCTCCGCGAAGGGCAGGGCCGCCTGGTCACGATAGGTTTCCAGGCAAGCCTGTAGCACCTGCTGGCCCACCAGCATATTGCCAGCTACAGATATGCCAGGGGCACTGATATCGCCACACCAATCTATGCAATCAACGCCTGTGTGAGCAGCACGATTGTCACGAGCATCAAGCACATGTACCTGGCGTACGGAGCCATTTGGATCCCGCGCCCACGATGCCTCTAGGGCTGCATCTGCCGAATGACCGTGGTCTAGGCAATCCAGGATAATTGGCCCCAGACGGGGGTTGACCATAGCTTGGGTTGCCACCGCGCCAACGCCGTTTTTTATCCAGGGCACAAGAGCACCGAGGGCAAAGAATCGGGAGGCGGCCGCAATTCCAAAGGCGCCTGTTGCTTCGTCTCGGGCAATAATCGACCAAGTCACCTGCTTTCCTCTCGACAACAATTCATCGGTTCTACTTTCGGGCAAAAAGACGCCATGGTCCAGGCCGGCCGTGCGAGATCAAAGGACATGGTGCACTGAACCTATCCCGGAATTAGCTGATTGAAATATCGATGAGACCGTTCCTGCTTTTACATCACCAACAAACCAGTTACGCTAAAGCACCAGGTTTTGCCGCCGGACGCGCGGTTGATTAAACGGGTCCAGATGCAGGAGATAATCGTGAGCTATTCTTTGGAACAATTCTGTCAGGATTGCCGAGAGGCTTTGACCTCCAATCCGGGCAGGAAAGGCCGCGACGCAGTGCGCGGCAAGCTGGAGCATTTGCTTATCGATGACGAATTCAGGGCGGCCTACCTGGGAGATGATCAGGAGCCTGGGGTCAAAACTCTTTATGAAGACCCAGATATAGAGTTCTGCGTTCTAGCTTATCTTGCGAGCGGAGATCGCACGTCTCCGCCCCACGATCACGGAAATTCCTGGGCTATATACGGCCAGGCCGAAAAGCACACGGATATGAAAATGTATAATCGCCTTGACGGCGGTGATAGTGCGGGCGAGGCTAATTTAGAAATGACTGGTGAATTCCGCCTGAACCCGGGCATGGCTGGCCTATTCGATGTAGGTGATATCCATGCTATAGATCATCCCGTGGGCGCAAGGTTCGTCCGCGTTACGGGTACTGACCTGAACCATGTCAAACGGCTACGTTATGATGAATCCAGTGGCAGAGCTGAAATCATCGAAGATCAAAGCGTGCCTCATCCGAACAAATAAAAACTGCAATTAATTGCGGCCCAACGGCTCTAATCGGGCTAAAACAAATTTATGCCACGGGGTGTAGGCTAAATCATCGCAAGCCTCCACTGCCGTTAATTCGTTAGGCGAAATGCCCGTGACCACTTCCTTACCATTGACGTCAGGGCACCTAAGGCCAACGCCGTTGGGCATTTAGCTACGGCTCCAATTCCCTCTTTAAATCCAGATACATTTGGTGCGCGTGATCAGGACTTTCGTTGCGGTGCACAACAGCACCCACCGCCTGGATCATAGCCACGGGGCTATCTGATTGGAAAATATTGCGGCCCATATCAACGCCCGCGGCACCCTGATCCACAGCGCGATAGGCCATGTTTAAGGCATCCGCCTCGGGCAGCTTTTTTCCGCCGGCGATGACAATGGGGACGGGGCAGCCGGCGACCACCTGCGCGAAACCGTCTTCGATGAAATAGCTTTTCACATAATGGGCGCCAATCTCGGCAGCGATGCGAGTGGCCAGGCCGAAATAGCGGGCATCCCGCGCCATGTCGGTGCCGACTCCGGTGACAGCAAGGGTGGGGATGCCGTAACGGTTGCCCGTGTCGATCAGTTTCACGACATTGGCGATAGATTTGTGTTCGTGTTCTGCGCCAATATAAACCTGCGCTGTAATGGCCGCGGCGTTCAGGCGAATGGCATCCTCGATATCGACTGCTACCAGTTCGTTAGATAACTCAGTCAGGATGCTCTGCCCGGCGGAGGAGCGCAGCACCACCGGTTTGTTGGCGGTGGGTGAGATACTGCTGCGTAAGGCGCCCCGGGTGCACATCAATACATCCGCATAGGGGATTAGGGGCGGGATAGCCAGGTCCATGCGCTCGATACCAGTGGTAGGGCCCTGAAAATACCCGTGATCGAATGCCAGCATGACCGTGCGGCCGGAATCCGGATTAAAGATACGCGAAAGGCGGTTTTGCATGCCCCAATCCAGGGCATTGGAACCTTTCAGGAAAAATGGTTCATTCTGGGCCGGTGTATCCAGGCCAAATTCCTTACCTTCTTTGATGTCGTCAATATCCGCCATGCACCGAGTTCCTTCACTTAAGCAGTGTTAGATTGTAGCGCTAGTGCGTCGAGAAAGCTGCCTAATTCCACTAGATTGCAACCCATAATATATTGATCAGGGTGTTCTTACTGCTGGCTTCCGGATTAGTGGTGCGATCGTCTACGCTAACCCAACGCGTCGATGTCGCGCCTATCGTTCCAAATGCAAATGCCCGGCCCGAAGGGCACATCGCATTAACCCAGGTGTTGGTATGCCGAATTTCGAAACATTAATTTTGGTTCTAACTGAGGTCTTTGAATTTCCGTGTCAGGCGACGCGGAAGCTTTCGCCGCAGCC
>CAXGCE010000394.1:0-3042 GCA_964007795.1 uncultured Alphaproteobacteria bacterium
TTTTTAATAATAAGCGGCCCGAATGGTCGGGTATTGCCTTTGGCGCTAGCCACCCCCATGCAAATCTGCAACGGGATTTCATGCATACCCTGGACCGGCAGGCAGAGCAGTTAAAGATGTCAGGCATTAACGATGTACCTGATCCAGATTTGAGTTGGGTGAAAGCAAGTATAGGGCAGTTCGGGTTGTTGCAGCCCTACGCCCTGGTGGCGCCAGGCGGCGCAGCTCATCGTCCCGCCAAGCGTTGGCCGGCGGACTATTACCTTGATCTGTGCCAAAGATTATTGGCCAAATCTATACAGCCGGTGTTGATCGGCGGTCGCGATGAAGTTGCCCTAAACGGTGGTATAGCGGCACGATGCTCCGGCGTTCGCGATCTAGCGGATCAAACAACCATCGAGGATCTTGTCTTTCTGGCTCGGGCAGCAAAGCTGTCCATTGGAAACGATACCGGGCCCATGCACGTGGCCGCTGTGGCAGGCCGTCCGACGATTGTTTTGTATTCCAACGAGTCAGACCCGGATTTATGCGCCCCGCGCGGGCAAAATGTCACGACAATTCGGGAAGCGAATTTGAGCGATCTGTCCGTCGACTGCGTCTGGCGGGAAATGCCCTAACCGCAAATGCTTTGCAAGTCCCGCCATTCCTCGTCATCCGGGACAGGCCGACTGCCCTTGGCCGTTCCGCTGGCGGTAATACGTTCTTCCAGGGGTGGATGGCTGCTCAAATATGCGAACAGTTCACTGTCCTGCGCCGGTTCCGTATCGCGCAGGCGGTGGAAGAGCCGCGCCATGGCATCGGTGGACAGGACGATCGGAGTCAGCTCGCCGGAGCGGCCACGCTGTTCCAGTCGCAATGGCGCGGGAGCTCTAGATTGTGGAAACCGGTCAGTCATAATCGTAATTGTCGCGCGAAGCCGCCCATGCGGCAAGCGTATCTCGTCGCGGGCTCGCAGCCGCTCCTGGGCATCGGCAGCCGCCGCTTGACAGCAGCCCTTTTCCGCCTAAGTTGCGCCGACACGGTCGGCCATGTGACAACGAGGGCGGCTTCATGGTCTCTTGTACAGGTTTGTTTTAATGGTTGCCATATCTTTACCCGACGGAACGACGCGTCAATTTGACGGTGCCGTGACGGCGGAGCAGGTTGCCAATGACATTGGCCCTGGCCTGGCTAAAGCTGCCATCGTGGCTCGCGTTGACGGGGCATTGGCGGACTTGCGTCTGCCCATTGAAACCGATGCCGAACTGGAGATCATTACAAGAACCGCTGATGAGGCCCTGGAAATCCTGCGCCACGACTGCGCCCATGTCTTAGCGGAAGCGGCTAAGGAACTCTGGCCTGATTTGCAGGTCACCATCGGCCCTGCCATCGAGAACGGTTTCTACTACGATTTTGCCAAGGCGGAACCGTTCACGCCGGACGATCTCACAGCGCTAGAAAAACGCATGGCCGAAATCATCGAGCGCGACGAATTAATCGAACGCGAGGCATGGGAACGGGGCAAGGCGATCGAATATTTCAAGTCCATCGGTGAGCATTACAAGGCGGAGATCATTTCGGATCTTCCCGGAGACGAACAAATTACGGTCTATCGCCAAGGAGATTTCATCGACTTGTGCCGTGGGCCGCACCTGACGTCCACTGGGCAACTGGGTGACGCCTTCAAATTGATGAGCATAGCCGGGGCTTATTGGCGCGGCGATAGCCGGAACGAGATGCTGCAGCGCATCTATGGCACCTGTTGGCGAAACAAGAAAGAACTGCGTGCCTATCTGCACCGTTTGGAAGAAGCGGAAAAACGTGACCACCGCAGGCTGGGCCGGGAGATGGACCTGTTTCATTTCCAAGAAGAGGCCGCTGGTATGCCATTTTGGCACCACAAAGGATGGACGCTCTACCGCCTGCTTCAGGATTATATGCGTAAGCGGCTGGATGCTGCTGGCTATGAAGAAGTGCATACGCCGCAATTGTTCGACCGCAAATTCTGGGAAATGTCGGGCCATTGGGAAACCTTTCAGGAGAACATGTACACGACGGAATTCGAGGAACGCATCTTCGCCCTGAAGCCTATGAACTGCCCTGGGCACGTGCAGATCTTTAAGCAAGGCTTGAAAAGCTATCGTGACCTGCCTCTGCGCATGGCGGAATTCGGTTCCTGCCACCGGTTCGAACCTTCAGGTGCTCTGCACGGCTTAATGCGGGTGCGGGCCTTCACTCAGGATGATGCCCATATTTTCTGCACGGTGGAGCAAATCTCCAGCGAGGGCAAACTGTTCTGCGATTTACTGCAATCGGTCTATCAGGATTTGGGGTTTGAGGAACTGCTAGTAAAATTCGCCGACCGGCCGCCTGTTCGGGTCGGTTCCGATGAAATCTGGGACCGGGCCGAGCAGGCTCTTCGCGTTGCCACGGAAGCTGCCGGTCTGGATTACACCCTTAATCCAGGCGAAGGTGCCTTCTATGGCCCAAAGCTGGAATTCGTCCTGCGCGATGCCATTGGCCGGGACTGGCAATGCGGCACATTGCAGGTTGATTTCAATTTGCCCAACCGGCTGGACGCTACTTATATCGGCGACGACAACGCCCGCCATCAACCGGTGATGCTGCATCGGGCCATACTGGGCTCGTTCGAACGTTTCATTGGCGTGATGATTGAACATTTTGCCGGCCACCTTCCATTCTGGCTATCTCCAGTGCAGATCGTTCTGGCGACTATTACCAATGCTGCCAACGGCTACGCTGAGACCGTTGTGGGACAGTTGAGGGCCGCAGGCCTTCGGGTGCAATTGGACCTGCGAAATGAAAAAATTGGCTACAAGGTGCGGGAACATTCTCTCTCCAAGGTGCCCGTAATCGCCGCTGTCGGTCAGCAGGAGGCAGAGGCGGGCGCGCTCGCCCTACGGTAGGGTCGGGGACAGTTCCGTTCCAATCAGATCACAGCCGTTCCGACTAAAAACCCCCCGGGGGGGGGGGGGGTTATTTGGAAACCGGATCCCGGGCTGGAGCTGGCGAGAAATCTGGCGGATGAGTTTAAAAGTAGTA
>CAXGCE010000395.1:0-3041 GCA_964007795.1 uncultured Alphaproteobacteria bacterium
GTGCCAGGCATCGAAGGCTGTCGATGGAATTCTGATTGGATTGCTGGCGCTCACATCCGGCGCCGCCAGTGTTTTTCCTTAAATATAAGCCCGAAATGGGGCAGCCACTGGGCTAAAATGGTGGCGCGGCCACTGGGCTTAATAGGTGGCGCGGCCGCCGGAAATGTCAAATATGGCGCCGGTGCTGAAAGAACACTCCTCCGAACAAAGCCAGGCGACCATGGCTGCAATTTCCTCTGACACTCCAAAACGTTTCATGGGAATTTTGGAAAGCATAAAATCCACATGTTCGTCCGACATTTGATCGAATATCGCCGTTTGCACCGCCGCCGGCGCCACACAATTGACCACGATGCCGGTTTTCGCCAATTCCTTGCCCAATGTTTTCGTTAACCCGATGACGCCCGCCTTTGCCGATGAATAAGCGGGCGCATTCGGATTGCCCTTCTTGCCGGCCACCGATGCAATATTGACGATGCGTCCGCCTTCGCTTTTGCGCAGATATGGCAGTGCAGCACGAATAGTGCGGGTGTGGGCGCGCAATAGTATATCCAGATGCCTATCCCAGATGTCTTCGTATTCGTCATCGTCAATCAGTGTATGTTTGGAAATTCCGGCATTGTTAACCAAAATGTCAATTCCGCCAAAATGATCCGCGACCTCGGCAATTACGATTTTAATGCGTTCCAGATTAGCCAGATCCAGGGTCCAGCCCTTGGCACTTAAACCTGCTTCTGTCATCTCTGCTACCACGGCCTCCACGCCCTCGGCATTGATATCAGTGACGGCCACGTGGGCTCCCTCGTCAGCAAACAAATGCGCAGTGGCGCGGCCCATGCCGCTGGCCGCACCCGTGACGATGGCAACCTTACCAGCGATGGAACGGCTGAGCTTCGACAGTCTTGTCATGCTTTCCTCCGCAAATCTCTTCTATCGCCCGCCGGACACGGCTAGGGTATGGCCGGTGATATAACTGGCCTCATCACTCAGCAAAAACAGGATGGCGTTAGCTACCTCTGCCGGTTCGCCCAAACGGCCCATTGGGGTCAAAGTCATCGGACCCAAGGTCATGGTCTCTTGTAACTTTCGCAGACCTGGGCCCACTCGGTCCGTATCGATGGGTCCGGGCGCCACGGCATTAACGGTGATATTGTATTCTGCCAGTTCGATAGCCACGTCACGAACAAACCCATGTACCCCGGCCTTACAGGCGGAATAGGCCGCGCCGCCAGTACTAAGCGCTGTCCAGGGCGTGCCTTCACGGGAGCCTGATGACAGGCAGACAATACGTCCCTGGCGCCGCTTTATCATATGCGGCGCCGCGTACCGGGTGCACAAAAATGTCCCGCGCAGATTGAGCCGCAAAGTGAAGTCCCAATCCTCAACCGACATTTCCCAAATTTTAGCATTACGCGCACCGCCTAGATTGTTGACCAAGCCATCGATTTGGCCAAAACATGAAATGGCAGATGTAATGAGATCCTGTACGACGGTTTCATCTGTAATGTCACCAATAACCGTATGGACGGCTAGGCCTGAAGCCTTAACATCGTCAGCCGTATTGGCAAGCGCCTCTTCGTCTAAATCGCCCAACACTAATTGGGCTCCCTCCGCTGCCAGGCGCAAGGCTGTGGAGCGGCCCAGGCCGTGAGCCGCACCAGTCACTACGACGACCTTATCCCGCATTCGGGCCAAGGTTAGTCCGCCATATGGAAGCCAGGGGTCGACCGCATCAAGTCGATTTCGTCCTCGGTCATATACTCCTCAATAGGTTCGAACAGCGGTGAGGAGAGATAACGCTCCGAGGTATCCGGTAACATGGCTAGAATGACTGACCCGGTCTCTGCTTTTTCAGCGATCTGCATGGCGATAGCAAAGGTGGAACCGCCTGACACGCCCGTCATGATGCCTTCCTTGGCAGCTAGCTTGCTGGCCCATTCGATACCCACGGGGCCTGGCACCGGGATCACATCGTCATAGTAGTTGTTGTCTATGGCCTCTTGAAGCACCAGCGGAATGAAATTCGGCGTCCAACCTTGAATAAGATGGGGTTCCCATGCGGAATGACCAACTGCAGGTCCCCCCTCGTCCGTACGCTCCTGGTCAATGCCGCTGCCAACAAGTTGGGCGTTCGCAGGTTCCAACAGAATAATTTTGGTATCTGGACGTTCCTTTCGCAGCACCCGGCCAATGCCTGTCACTGTACCTCCAGTGCCATAGCCTGTGACCACATAATCCAACCGCTGGCCATCGAAATCCGCCATTATCTCCCGGGCCGTGGTATTCTCGTGAATATCTGAGTTGTCCGGTGTCTCAAACTGCCGTGCCAAGAACCCACCGTTGGAGGCTGCTAGTTCTTTGGCTTTCTGGTACATTCCATAGCTCCCCTGTTCCCGCGGGGTCAGCACCACCTTAGCCCCCAGAAACCGCATCAACCGGCGGCGCTCCACAGAGAAACTATCCGCCATGGTAACTACTAGTGGATAACCCTTTGCGGCGCAGACCATGGCCAGGCCGATGCCCGTATTGCCGCTCGTCGATTCCACAACCGTTTGTCCCGGCTTCAGGTCGCCGCGCGCCTCGGCCTGCTCGATAATGGCGATAGCCAGCCGATCCTTGACAGAGGCCGCTGGATTGAAAAATTCGGCCTTCACGTACATGGTCACGCCGTCAGGCGCAAGATTGTTGATTCGGATGCAGGGCGTATCGCCGATGGTTTCCAAAACGGAGGCATAGAGCTCCCCTCGCCCCTTAGTGGAACGGGAATTATTGTTGGACGATGTCACAATGGTTCTCTCTCAGGTGAAATAATGGGAATTGCCGGATCAATGCCAATCTTGGCATAGGACGATGCGGTAATGCCAGACCATGATTGATTTTGTCAGACAAAGTTTGAATTTGATGTCAGCTTTAATCAAACAAAAAGAATTATGATTGCCCTAATCGACGCGGGTGATGCCATATCATTCACTACAAATAAATTGTGGATGGTCGCATCTAAATCCTTGGTAGGTATTGCAAATGGCCGCAATACCCTACGC
>CAXGCE010000396.1:0-3038 GCA_964007795.1 uncultured Alphaproteobacteria bacterium
GAGAATTGGGCGTTTCTTTTCGCGCCACCTCTGGACCGGTAATCGCCAAAGCAGGTGATCTGGCCGCCATTTTGACCCATCTCGAGGCACGGGACGTTCTCTTCATCGATGAGATACACCGCCTTAGCCCAGTGGTTGAGGAAGTGCTGTACCCAGCCATGGAGGATTTTCAACTGGACTTATTGATCGGCGAAGGGCCTGCAGCACGCACCGTACGCATCGACCTGCCCCCTTTCACCCTGGTCGGTGCCACCACCCGCTCCGGCTTGATTTCGTCTCCTCTTCGGGAGCGATTTGGCATCCCTATTCGGCTGCGGTTTTATAAAGTGGTAGAGTTGGAGAAGATCATCACCCGGGCGGCAAGTCTACTGGGAATGGATTTGCTCAATGATGGCGCCGCCGAAATCGCCAATCGGTCCAGAGGCACACCTCGCGTCGCGGTACGACTGCTGCGCCGTGTGCGGGATTTCGCTACTGTGGCCGGCGCGGAGCGGATCGATGCCGTGAAGGCCGATGCCGCCCTTAACCGTTTAGAGGTGGACCAACGCGGACTGGATGCTATGGACAGGCGTTATTTGGCCTGTATTGCATCCGATTTCGAAGGTGGCCCGGTAGGCGTGGAAACAATCGCCGCATCGCTGTCGGAGCAACGGGACACCATAGAAGAAATCATAGAACCCTATTTAATCCAACAGGCTTTCTTACAGCGGACCCTTCGGGGTCGCGTCTTGACTCGTTTCGGCTACGAACATCTGGGACTGAACGTACCAAAACAAACCCATAAACAAATTGAACTGCCGATGCCGGATGATAAGGAAAGAATTACCAGTGTCTGAAACCCATCGCTTTCCCACAGGGATCTATTGGAAAGACACCGATGCAGCCGGCGTCGTCTGGCACGCCAACTATCACAGGTTTTTGGAACGGTGCCGCAGCGACTTTGTGAGAGGAGCCGGTATTGACCAAGGAACATTACTGGATAGCGAAGGCGTCATGTTCCCTGTGCGCCGATGTGAAATCAATTATCTGCAACCAGCGCACCTGGACAATCAAATTGAGGTGCGCACTCGGGTCAAAAAAATCGGCGGAGCCAACATGGAGATGGGTCTGGATATCCATCGGGGCGACGAACACATTGTCCGGGCCAAGATCCGACTGGCCTGCGTTGGGCGGAGTGGTCGGCCACAGCGCCTAGCGGCCCATATCCGTGCTGCCCTCAATGAAATCGCCATCGCCAGTTAGGAAGAGTTTGAATGGAAAACCAAGCCGTTGATGCGGTTACCCTGGCAGGATCCGTCGCTGCCACCGACTTCTCTCTTTGGGCCTTGTTTCTCAAGGCAGACGTGTTGGTCAAGTCGGTCATGGTGGTGTTAATCTTGGCCTCGTTCTGGTGCTGGGCCATCATATTTGAAAAGGGCATTCGCCTTCGCCGCTTACGCGCCCAGGCGGACAAATTCGAAGATTCTTTTTGGTCGGGCGGCAGCTTGGAGGATCTGTTCGATCGGATTGGCAGCCGCCCCAACCATCCCATGGAACTGCTGTTCGTCTCCGCCATGCGGGAGTGGCGCCGCTCGACCTCGAAGGGTCTCGCAGGCGAGGATTCTTTGCGTGCCGGAATCAAGGACCGGATTGTACAAGTCATGCATATTACACTGGCGCGGGAGATCGAGCGTTTGGAACGCTACATGGGCTTCCTGGCCACGGTGGGCTCCACCGCGCCATTTATCGGACTGTTTGGCACGGTCTGGGGTATCATGAATTCATTCCAGGCCATCGCCCTGACCAAGAATACAAACCTGGCCGTAGTCGCCCCTGGTATCGCCGAAGCTCTATTCGCCACGGCGCTTGGCCTGATTGCTGCGATTCCGGCTGTGGTCGCCTACAACAAATTCTCCACGGACCTGGGCCGCTATACGATCCGTTTGGAAGGCTTTGTCGGTGAATTCTCTGCCATCCTATCCCGGCAACTGGATGAAAGGCGCGAATGATGGCGGGACCAATGCTTAACGGCTCGCGCGTTGGCCGGCGACCAGGACGTTATAGTGCCATGTCTGAAATTAACGTTACGCCCTTCGTCGATGTCATGCTGGTCTTATTGGTGGTTTTCATGATCACGGCACCACTACTAACTGTGGGCGTGCCTATCGATCTGCCGAAAACCGCTGCATCCAATTTGCAAGGCAGCGAGGAACCCTTGACGGTATCCATCAACGATAAGGGCAAAATCTATTTGCAGAAAACGCTGGTTAAGCAGGAGGAACTAGTCGCGCGGATGCTGGCGATATCGGAAAACCTTACATCACGGCGAATCTTCGTGAGAGGGGACCGATTGGTGGATTACGGAACAGTGATGGAGGTCATGGGTAGTCTGAATGCCGCCGGATTCAACAAGGTCGCCCTGGTAACGGAGGCGCCCGGCGGGAGTCCGCGGGCCAAGAAAAAAGAGTAACCGGTCGTGCGTAATGGATTAGTCATATCGAGTGCCCTGCATGTGGGAGTTGTCTTGGCGACGATTTATGGCTTGCCTGAGATTTTGGACCCCTTGGAGATGCAGGAACAGCAAATCATCGTAGAACTGGAGATATTTCTCAAGCTTTTGGTCACTGAGATGGACCCACTGTTTGGCCAGGTCATATTCCCATCCTAAGAGCACATTGACGCGATTTGGTGGACGACCTTTGGCGAGTTTGCAGCGGAGATTCATGCGTTGAAAGATTGTTTCAGAGTGATCCCATTGTTTGAGCGCATCGGCTTCCGAAAGGGCTAGCCCAAAGACGTCATCAACGTAGCTGTCGATCAAGGCGAAGCTGTAGAATGGCGTGTCGCCAAATTGGACCAAATCCGCGTCGTCGCGGAAGGCAGTGATATCGATTTCACGGGAGTCGATGACAAAGTGGTACAATGCGTTGGCGTCGATATCAAAATTGGAAAACACTTAAATTTAAAAATTTAAACGATACAAGTGAATTTTTGAAGATGTCTTGAGAACATGTGGACCAGATTAGTATTTTCGTATTGAAAACAAAATTTTAAATATA
>CAXGCE010000397.1:0-3034 GCA_964007795.1 uncultured Alphaproteobacteria bacterium
AACGTCGGGGCGCGGTGGAGAAGAGCCCACGCGGGCCTTGAACAAAGCACAGGCCGCAGCAACTCCCCCAACACTTCATCCATTAGTTCGACCCCATACGGTCACCGGTCAAAAGGCCTTGTACGGCGTCGCCGGCACGGCCTATGGCATTGAGGGTATAGCGGTGGATGACGCGGACCGATTGATCTCGGATTTAAAAGCCCATTGCTTGCAGGACAAATTTATTTACGAGCACAAATATACTGTAGGCGATGTCGCTTTGTGGGATACTCAGATGACCTTGCATTCTGCGAAACCAATAGACCTACCTAGCGGACCCGGCACAGAGCGGCTGCTATGGCGCATCAGCGTCCGGGGAAAACCGGCCGTCTATCAATAGATTTCACGCAAATTTCATCGACAGGGAATAAAAATGATCATCGAGCAAATTTGGACCGGGAATTCCTATCGCAATTTTAACTATCTGATTGTGTGTCCGGAAACCGGCGAAGCCATGGCTGTCGATCCTTTAGATCACGAAAAATGTCTCGGCCTGGCGAAATCAAAAGGCTGGACAATTACTCAAGTTCTAAATACCCACGAACATTTTGATCACACTGGCGGCAATGATGCAGTAATCTCAGCGACGGGAGCTAAACTGCTGGCTCATAAGAACGCAAAGGACAGCATTGCTGGCTTGGACCGGGGTTTGGGAGCTGGTGATGTGATAAAGGTAGGTAAATCAGTGGAGATCGAGGCACTGGATACGCCGGGCCACACAATGAGCCACGTCTGTTTGTTGACTCGGACAGATCAACCGGCCCTGGTCTGCGGTGATACTCTTTTCAACGCTGGCGCCGGAAATTGCCATAACGGCGGCCACCCAAATGAACTCTATGATACCTTCGCCAACATACTGGCCAATCTGCCGGATGAAACTCTGATCTATCCTGGCCATGACTATATGGGCAATAATCTTGAGTTTACTTTAGACCGGGAACCGGACAATACGCGGGCTAAAAGTCTTTTGGACGAAATCGACGCCCAGGACCCAAACAATGCCCTGGTATCAACCATGGCCTTGGAAAAGGAGATTAATACCTTCCTTCGCCTGCGCAACCCCAGTGTAATTGCTCAGTTGCGTGACAGCTTTCCCGAATTACCCGATGCACCGGAACCCCGGGAAGTCTTCTTAAAGCTGCGGGAACTTCGAAACAGCTGGTGAGCCCAGGAACTACAATAGAGTAAAAATCTGTACCGACGGTATAGTTACCCGGCCGTCGATTGCGCATTTTGCTCACGGAGTAGATGCTAACGATCGTGCGCGAATGTTCAAAAAACAATTGAGTTAAGAAATAATTCAGCCAATACCTCGCTGGCCTCCTGACAGCCTATCCAGGGATCAACACATTGCCCTCCATGAGACGGCGAGCGGTTCGATAGGTTGTGATCCGATCCACGGTGCTACCGCCGCCATCCCTCCGGATAGTGGCGCCAATGGGTATGACGCCCGAAGGCGTTCCCAACCGGACTGTTGCGGCCAGGTTGTCCCGAGCAAGGTTATGCACCAGCGTTTCCTGCAAATTTGCCGCCACTGCGAGACACATGCCCCCTGTCAAGGGTACAGCCCGGTGCGGCACACCCATGGAGACCATGCGCACCGCAATATCCATCCCTTCCGCCGGCAGTACGCTGCCGTCCAGCAGGGTCATGTCGGCCGGAGCAGCCACAACGGCTATTCGCGGGCCGGCACGGGAGGTTTCTCTAATCTCTTGGGTCGTTACCCCCAAGCCCATTAGAACCCCAGCCTGGCAACGTATCTCTTCCAGCTTAGTCATGACGTCGAGCCTGGATTCGAGCTCAAGAGGGTTTTCCGTTGCATCTAGGCCCAGATCAGCGGCGGCGACAAATACACAGGGCGTGGTCGCGTCTACGCAACAAACATTTATTGTCTGACCGTCCGAAAGCATCACATGGTCGTTCATTCGGTTCGTGGGCATCAGTGCGCCAGTACGGGCACCACCGGGGTCCAGATACTCCAATTGCACCAGCGCACCTGAGCCGGAAACACCGGGAATAATAAATTCGCCCGACACCTGCGCCTTGCCGCTCCTCATCGGAAAGCGTGCCTCAAACACCTTGTCCGTATTAGTATTATGAACTCGCACCAGAGCCTCGCCGTCACCCTTCAAAACCAGACCTTCGTCCACCGCGAATGGCCCCACCGCCGAAGAGAGATTGCCGCAAGTAGCACCGTAGTCAACATCCGCGGCATCGACCACCACTTGCCCAAAGGTGTAATCCACGTCGATGCCTGGCCGGTCCGAAGGCTCTATCACCACCACCTTGGACAAGGACGAGATACCCCCGCCCATACCGTCGAGTTGCCGGCCATAGGGATCAGGGCTGCCGATAGCAGCACAGAATATGGTGTCCCGTCCGTGGCGGTCCTTGGGCAAATCACGTCCGTGAAAGAACACGCCTTTTGAGGTGCCCCCGCGCATGAACACGGCAGGCACCGCTTTCTGCGTCATATCAGCCGCAATCCTCTCTCACGCATTGGCGCGCCGGGCTGCACTGGCCCCGGCGATCTTGCCGAAAACCGCGCCAGAAACCAGACCAGTCCCTCCCGGATAGTTAAAATGAAACAAGCCCCCGACCATTTCACCACAGGCATACAAACCTTGTATCGGCCGCCAGTCAGTCCCAATTACCCGGGCATCTTCATCGATCTTTACGCCGCCGAAGGTGAAGGTGATCCCTCCGGTAGCAGAATATGCGAGGAAGGGCGGTTGATCCAAGCGTGTCGCCCAGTTGGATTTTTCCGGCGATAAACCTGTCGACGACAAGTTGTCTTTCTGCGTTGGGTCAAAACCGTCGTTGGTTCCCGAAGAGGGCACAGCAGCGTTGTATTCCTGCAAAGTACGCAAGGCCTGTGCCTTATCGTCAACGTCCAATTGTTCGACAAGTTTCTCAAGTGTATCAGCGGAAATGGGGTCAGACGTGTTATAGCGCGGCTCAAGAAAATGAACAGTTCGTTGATCGAAGATCTGCC
>CAXGCE010000398.1:0-3032 GCA_964007795.1 uncultured Alphaproteobacteria bacterium
TGCCCAGATGATTGGTGCCTTTGTTGATTTTCGTGAAGAAGTGGTTACCCGGCGTACTCAGTATTTGCTGGGCCAGGCGCGGGAGCGGGCGCACGTTTTGGCTGGGCTGTCTATCGCTGTCGCCAACATAGATGAAGTCATCGCATTGATCCGTTCCGCGCCCGATCCAGCGACAGCCCGAGCCCAATTAATGGAACGGGATTGGCCGGCACGGGATGTGGAGGAGATGATCCAGTTGATCGACGAGCCGGGACACCAGGTGGTGGATGGCATTTACAAACTAAGTGAAATTCAAGCCCGCGCCATCCTTGATCTACGCCTGCAGCGACTGACGACAATGGGCCGGGACGAGGTCGGCGAGGAACTTCGGGAACTAGGGGAGAAGATCCTAGATCATTTGGACGTTCTGCGGTCCGATGATCGCCTAAAGGCCATAGTCCGTGAAGAACTACTGGATATGAAGGAACGCTTTGCTACGCCCCGGCGCAGTGAAATCATCGAAGCCGAGGTGGACCAGGAAGACGAAGATCTGATACAGCGAGAGGACATGGTGGTGACCGTGTCTCACAACGGCTATGTCAAGCGCGTACCGTTATCCACTTATCGCCCGCAGCGTCGCGGGGGCAAGGGACGGCAAGGCATGGCGACGCGGGACGAAGATTTTGTCTCGCAGTTGTTCGTGGCCAATACTCATACGCCTATGTTGTTTTTTTCCTCTACGGGCAAGGTTTATCTTTTGAAAGTCTTTCGATTGCCGCTTGCCGCGCCACAGGCCCGAGGCAAAGCCATGGTCAATTTGTTCCCGCTGGAGACCGGGGAGACCATTCACACTGTCCTACCCTTGCCCGAGGATGAGGCCGAATGGGCTGACCGTTACGTGATGTTTGCCACTTCGTCCGGATCAGTGCGTCGAAATGAACTGGCCGATTTCAAACGGGTTCAAGCCAACGGTAAGATCGCCATGAAACTGCCCGACGGCGAACGTATCGTCGGCGTCGCCATATGTGGCGCTAATGATGACATCCTGCTGTCAGGGCGGCGGGGCAAGTGTATTCGTTTTCCCGTGATCGATGTACGTGTTTTCAAGAGCCGGGATAGTATCGGTGTCCGGGGCATCCGGCTATTAGGAGATGATGAACTAATCGCCATGTCGATCCTGCGTCATACGGATTTCGACAGCGATCTGCGGGAGCGCTATTTGCGCTGGTCCAATGCACGGCGTCGGTTGGAGGGCGATAGTGAGGGCAACGGCGGACCCTTGCCCAATCCCCCGTCCGAAGCGAAGGAGATGGCGTCGGCAGAGCAATTTGTTTTGTCTATTACTGAAAATGGTTATGGCAAGCGGACGTCTGCCTATGAATATCGGGTTACGGGCCGCGGTGGTCAGGGCATCATTAATATCGAGGCTTCGGACCGCAATGGGCCCGTCGTTGCCTCTGCACCAGTCGAGGAAGATCACCAAATTATGCTAGTCACGGACACGGGCCGGTTAATCCGAACAACGGTGCACGAAATTCGCATCGCCGGGCGTAATACACAGGGGGTCACGTTGTTTGATGTGGAACCGAACGAGCGCGTAGTCTCCGTCGCTTGGTTGTCGGAGCAGGGGGTTGCGAAAACATGTACGTGAATGGCGAATGAATCAAGGATTTTGGCGCTTTTCCATCCTTTTCACCTTTCATTGCTGGCATCGAAAGGTTAATGATCCAGGAAAAGCTATGGGGATTTGGTTAGGAGGCAGTTTTGTCGCATGAGCGTGTGGGTTTCTATCCCGGAACCTTTGACCCTATTACGTTGGGGCATGGCGATATCATTCAGCGCGCGGCCCAGATCGTGGATCGTTTAGTGATTGGTGTGGCCATTAATCTTAATAAAGGGCCTATGTTCAATCTGGATGAACGGGTTGAGATGGTTCGCAATGAATTGGACGCGATGAAAAGCCGCTTGAACGGCTGTGTTGTTGAGGTTCATCCTTATGATGATCTGACGATCCATTGCGCTCAGGAACACGGCGCCAATATTATAATTCGTGGACTACGGGCCGTCACCGATTTTGAATATGAATATCAATTAGTAGGCATGAACCGCCAACTGGACGAGGCAATTGAGACAATATTCATAATGGCGAACCATGAGTATCAATTCATCGCTTCGCGTCTGGTAAAAGAAATTGCGCAGCTAAATGGCGGAATTTCTTCGTTTGTATCTGAACGAGTTGCTCAGCGGTTGCTGGAGCGGGTTGGCCGGGCCTAGCTTTGCTACATAAGAGGTGGCGAAATGCTGTTAAGACGATTTGTTTTCGTTTGTTTCATGGCCTTGGCATTTCTAGCCAGGCAATCAGGAGCAGTAGACTTGGAAAATACCATCTATTTGGAGCTCAAAGACGGTCGGGTTACCATCGAAATGCGTCCTGACCTGGCGCCCAACCATGTGGCGCGTATCAAGGAACTGGTGCGACAAGAATTTTACGATGGTGTCGTTTTTCATCGGGTGATCGAGGATTTTATGGCTCAGACTGGCGATCCGACCGGAACAGGCTCGGGAGGATCTGGCCAGAAGCTGGATGCAGAATTCACCAATGAAAAACATTTACGCGGTACAGTCTCGATGGCCCGCGCCGGTGATCCCAATAGTGCTGACAGCCAGTTCTTCATTGTTTTCAAGACGGCACCGTGGCTGGATGGGCAGTATTCCATCTGGGGTCAGGTCACTGACGGTATGGATGCTGTGGACAAGATCAAAATGGGCGCGCCTGGCAGTGGCACGGTAAATGAACCTGACAAGATTGTTTCCATGCAGGTTGCTGCCGACGCGGAATAACTCCCGGTCCGTGGTGCCCAAGGATCGGATTGCCACGCCATGGATGTCGAATTATTTAACTTTGAGTTGCCTGTAGCAAAAATACCGTGCCAGAATAACGACATTTTTTCTTCAAGTGGCGACTTCGTGGAAATCATTCTATAAGCCCAATATGCGGGTACCCCACTTCTCGAAGCATGAAGATCGACGTGGTCGCGGAAAAGTATGTCGTC
>CAXGCE010000399.1:0-3013 GCA_964007795.1 uncultured Alphaproteobacteria bacterium
GGCCAGCAAGGCGATGTCCGAGGATCTGCAAAGGCGCGGCTTCAAGTTCTGTGGCCCGACCATTTGTTATGCCTTCATGCAGGCCGTGGGCATGAAAAATGACCATGTGGTTGACTGCCACCGGCACGGCGCGGTCTAGGGTCCTGTTGTGACGCAGCCCAGGATCACAGCAGAACTGTGGATCAAGGCCCATATCCGAAAATGCAACGCCCAAGCCATTCCGGCCATAGTGGCGCGCCGAGGTGACGATCAGGCCGGCGCCCTGATTATCAAGGTCAATCAACTGGGTCCTGGGTGTATGGTGCTGGTGCCAGTCAATACCCTGGACGGCGGTCGGCAGTGGCGAAGAGCGCTGGGTGACAACCTGGTGCCCGAGGCGGAGGCGGATGCCTACATTGCACAGCAATTGAACATGGACCCCGATGTCTGGGTGCTCGAGATCGAAGATCAGCTGGGTCGTCATTTGGTGGACGAAATCGTGGAATGACTTTTCCTATTATAGATTGTCACCAGCATTTTTGGCGTTTAGGTCAAGGCAATTATCCCTGGTTGGAACAGACCAACCTCACCGATCACCGCTATGGACCAGTTGCTGCATTGCAACGGGACTACCTGCCCGCAGATTACCGCGCGGACACCAAGGATTTTCAAATCGTCGGCACGGTGCATGTGGAGGCGGAATGGCACCCCTCCGATCCCCTGGGCGAAACCCGCTGGCTCCATGACCTGGCCGAAGCAGAGGGCCTGCCCAGCGCCATTGTTGGCCAAGCCTGGTTCGCCCGGGATGATATTGCTGATGTGTTGGTGGGCCAGGCTGCATTTCCCCTGACGCGCGGCGTGCGCCAGAAACCAGCGGTCACGCCCAGCGCAGATGCCTATCAACCGGGATTACCCGGCTCCATGTCAGACCCGGTGTGGCGGAGCGGCTTTTCACTGTTGGCAAGGCACGGCCTACATTTTGAACTTCAAACCCGCTATTGGCATTTGACCGAGGCCGCCGTCTTGGCCAGGGATTTCCCGGATATCCACATTATCCTGAACCATGCCGGCGTGCCCGAGGCTCGCTGCGAAGCCGGTTTAAAGGCTTGGCGCGCGGGCATGCAGGAGTTGGCGTATCAACCCAATGTCAGCGTAAAGATCTCTGGTATTGGAGAGGCCGGCCACCCCTGGTCGATCGCCCGCCAGGAGACAATTGTGCGCGAGTGCATTAACATCTTCGGCGTAGACCGCTGCATGTTTGCCTCCAACTATCCTGTCGATCGTTTGGTAGGGGAATTTAAAACAATCTTCAAAGGCTTTCTGGAAGCCACCGGGAATTTCTCCCTATCGGATCGTCGTAAGCTGTTTTACGGCAACGCCCGCAAAACATACGTAATACAATAGTTCTTTGATCCATAGGCAAGGAAGCTCTGCTTTGAGTTTAATCATGCCTGTGAAAGTAATTATGTATTACCACTTACCTGAGAACGATCATTTGTCTTAGCCTTTTACCTAGGTGCCAGTAAATACCGCCTTTCGCTTTTCGACGAAGGCGGTGATACCCTCGCGGTAATCGTTGCGCTTGGCGCAATCGGCAAAGCATTCCGCTTCCAGCTGCAGCTGACTTTCAAACTCGTTCTCCAGAGACCTATACATCAGACGCTTGCCCTGACCAAAAACTTGGGTCGGACCATTAGCCAGGCGGCTGGCGAGCTTGTCTGTTTCCTCGTCCAACTTCTCGTTGGGGACGACAAAGTTGACCAGGCCCATATCAGCCATTTGCTGGGCCGTGTATCGGTCACCCAGCAAAGTCATCTCCATGGCGCGTTTGATGCCGATGGCACGGGGCAAATGGAATGAGGAGGAGCCATCCGGCGTGGTGCCGATGTTGCAGTAGGCTAGTGTAAAAAATGCGCTTTCCTCAGCAATTACCAGATCGCAGGCGGCGGCAAAGGAAACGCCGGCGCCGGCGGCGGCTCCGCGAACTTTGGCTACGATGGGCTTAGGCATCCGGCGCATGGAAAACACGATGGTGTGCAGGTCATGGATACGATGCAGGAAGTAACTTTGTATGTCGCTTTCGTCATGACTGTGCAGGTATTCATGCATGTTCTTTACATCACCGCCGGCCATGAAGTGATCGCCAGCGCCTTCCAGTACCACGCAACGAATGGCGTCGTCGAATTCGACCTGATGAAACATTTCATCCATCAATGACCGCATCTCCATGGACAGGGCGTTGCGTGCCTCAGGCCGGTTCATGGTCATTGTGGCAACACCACCGTCGACTTTCATTTCAAGATCAGCCATGGTTTCTTCTCCTTTTAGAGTTTTTTAGGAAATTTTTTGCAAGCGGCCAAGGGCTGCCAGGTAAGGGGTATAAGATGCCTAACACTTACTTGGTAGGCCGCCATCCAACATCCAGCAAAGCGCCTGCACGGTATCCCGAACCGGCTTGGCATTGCATTCAACCCGCGCTAACATTAGGGCTCCTTCTAGCCCGGCGATCAGTGCCGTAACGGTTGAAGCGGTCTGTTCTGGCGGCCAGCCGTGTTGCGCCAGCATATCAGCCATCACCGTGCGCCAATGGGTCAAAACAGCATGCCCCGCAAACGAAATAGGGGCTGATCGAGGCGTCATCTCCAACAGCATCAGGGTAATAGGACAACCATCCTGAAATTTTGATCCCTCCAACCATCGGATCAACAGGTCGGCGTAGTGGCGCAGGAAATCAGCGGGGCTTTCCGTCTGTCTGGCCAGTTCCGCAAGGGTCTCCGTCACCAGGCCACCGGCTGCCGTCACTGAGGCTACGCCTATCTCTTCCTTGCCACCCGGGAAATGATGGTAGAGAGAACCGCGCGCAGCCCCACTGGCCGCTAAAATCTCCCGCAGACCCGTACCGCTGTATCCGCGGCGGCGGAATAGTTTCGAGGCAGCCCAAATCATGGCCTGGCGTTGTTGGGTTTTCGGTGGCGCCATAATTATATTATATGTAGAACGGTCGTCATAGTATCTGATTAGCTGGAAATGTCCA
>CAXGCE010000400.1:0-3006 GCA_964007795.1 uncultured Alphaproteobacteria bacterium
GGTCAGGCCGAAATGATCGTAAAGGTCTTTATAGGGCGCAGATGCGCCAAATCCAGTCATGCCAAAAAATATTCCGCGTTCCCCTAGCCATCGGTCCCATCCAGAGCGTACAGCCGCTTCGATGCCAACCCTCAGGGTTCCTTGGCCGAGCACATTATTGCGGACCGAACTTTCAAGGTTTTCCAGTAGTTCCCAACATGGCATGGATATGACACGAGTGGGGATACCGGTTTTCTGTAAATGTTTCCGAACATCTGTAGCGATGGAAACTTCCGAACCAGTCGCCAGTAAGGTTACCTCTGCTTTACCATCCGCAGGTTGGAGCTCATAGGCGCCGTCGGCACACGGGTTGGTTTGTTTCAAGGCCCCGCGGATTACCGGCAAAACTTGTCGCGTAAGCACTAAAACTGAGGGTCCTGTTTCTCGACATAATGCCAGCGCCCAACACTCGGCAGTTTCCACAGAATCTGCGGGGCGAAACACAGCGAGGTTGGGAATAGCTCGTAATGCAGCTAAGTGTTCCACTGGCTGATGAGTAGGACCATCTTCTCCCAGCCCAATAGAATCGTGCGTCATTACATAAATTACTCGTAAGCCCATTAACGCTGCAAGGCGCATTGCTGGACGAGCATAATCGGAAAATACTAGGAAGGTGCCTCCGTAGGGGATTAAGCCACCATGAAGGGCTATGCCGTTCATAGCTGCTGCCATGGCATGCTCGCGGACGCCGTAATAGATATAGTCACCCTCGAAATTGTCAGCTGTCACGCTCACCATTCGAGGGGATTTTGTATTGTTTGAGCCGGTGAGATCGGCTGAGCCGCCAATTGTATTCGGAATTTTTTCGTTGATTATTTCAAGAACAGCCTCGGAGGCTTTGCGGGTTGCTACCGCTTTTCCAGATGCTATTTGCGCGTCCTTAAATGTATCTAATGCCCTTGTCCAATCTAATGGCAGCAATCCGGCATTTGCGGCTTCGAAATCGGTGCGGCGATCCGACGCTTTCAGTCTTGCCTGCCAGGCTTTTCGGGGTGCGGCACCCCTTTTCCCAAGTTGTCGCCACTGGCGAAGAATTGGGTTAGGGATTTCAAATGGTTGATGGGGCCAGCTGAGAGTTAGTCTAGCGGCTTGTACCTCCTCCTTTCCCAACGGAGCGCCGTGAGTGGAAGCCGTGCCCTGTTTGTTGGGCGCGCCACGACCAATAGTGGTTTTGCATGATATCATCGATGGCCGAGGGTCTCCATTGGCGAGCTTAATGGCGCTGGCTACTGCCGCCGAATCATGTCCGTCGACGCTTTGGACGTGCCATCCTAACGCTGCAAATCGCGCGCATTGGTCATCAGAAACGGTCAGGTCTGTAGGGCCGTCAATCGAAATGCCATTGTCATCGAACAAGACTGTCAGGCGCGACAATTTTAGGTGGCCAGCTAGGGACGCTACTTCGTGGCTTATGCCTTCCATGAGGCACCCGTCACCGGCTATCACGTAAGTTCGGTGATTGACGAGGTCGGCGCCATAGCGCGCAGCCATCATGCGTTCTGCCAGTGCCATACCGACGGCGTTTGCAATGCCCTGACCAAGTGGTCCTGTGGTTGTTTCTATACCAGGAACCAGTCCGAATTCGGGATGGCCCGCCGCCGCGCTGTGTAGCTGGCGAAAAGTGGATAGTTGTCCCAAATCCATTCCGGAATAACCGGACAAGTATAGGAGAGAGTACAGTAGCATTGAGCCATGGCCTGCCGACAACACGAGCCTATCGCGATCAGGCCAATGTGGCTCGTCCGGATCAAACTTTAGAAATTGGGAGAATAATACTGTCGCTACATCTGCCATGCCCATCGGCATGCCAGGGTGTCCCGAGTTGGCGCGTTGGACAGCATCCATGGTCAGCGCACGAATTGCGTTGGCCAACGTTTCGTAGTCGAGGTCCGAAGAAGTACCGGCAGTTTCGGGGGTTTGCGTATTGGCGTCAGCAGTTTTCATCGACAATTGTTTTGGCTTCACGGTTTGATTTTGCATGTGACCACAGTTAGCCCAAGCAAGATGGCACCTTACTTGCATGGTGTCGGCCGTCAACCAGCCAGCCAGAAGATTTAATATCGAAGCCTTCTGACGTCGGTTGACGGTCTGGCAGTGCTCGCACTATCCTCATGCCTGAGGCGACGACAGTGGAACTGGTACTAGGGGAATGGCTTTATTGGTTCAGAATAATCTCGATGCGGCGGGGGATCGGCTCCAAAAGGCACTCGATCAGCTTCAAAAAACGATTGATGGATTGCTAAATAAGGTGGACCGTGAGTTGTCTGGGTCAGTAGGCGAACTAGACGCGTTACGCGGTGAACGCGAGCAGGTTGGTGCTACCCTAGCGGAATTGGAACAAAAATATGAGGACTTAAGGGCTGTTGCCAAGGTGGTGTCGGGGCGGCTAAACGACGCGTCTACCAAAGTAAGTACACTGTTGAGCGAGTGATATGCCGGAAATCTCAATTAATATAAACGGACGCCAATACCCAATTACTTGCGAGGAAGGAGAGGAGGAGCATATTACCCGGCTCGGGCGGTATATTGATAAGCGTGTAAAGGATTTGGCGCGCAATGTCGGTCAAATCGGCGAGGCCCATTTGTTGGTTATGACCAGCCTCGTGATAGCGGATGAGTTGTCCGAAGCAAACGATCGGGCCCGCACTGCCGGCGATGAAGCCGTAAACGCTGCGGCGGATGATCTTGTTGAGCGTTTAGATCGGGCAACTATTGCGGTAAAAGGCGTAGCCAGCCAATTGGAGCACGACCGGGCTGGGTTAGGTCCAGATTTGCCACATAAATAAAATAGTAGTGCAATTAGTTGTGGCCATTCCACATGTATGGGAGATTGCGTTAGAATGGCGCTTCGGCGGGTACTGCGCGATTCGTTAGCGCCGATATGTCCCTGGGCCAATGATGATCACTAGGGAGCTGTTCCTACCGGCGGTGCTCCGTCGGCATACGGCGCCCACCTGCACCTGCAGG
>CAXGCE010000401.1:0-2993 GCA_964007795.1 uncultured Alphaproteobacteria bacterium
CTGTCCAATTTCTCCCTCAACTGGGCTAACCGAAGGGTATCATGTAGAGGCTGCAAGTTAGCAGGAATGGATAACTAGTTGAAAATTAAAATTTCTAAAATTGCTCAGTCGCCAAGGCGCCGAAGATCGCTGAGCGGCGTATCCAGGCCCTGGTGTCGCCCAGTTCCATTTGACACCAGAATTTCCTGCATTTCAGTAACTTGCCGATCACGCCAGGCTCGGCTTGCAAGATGACCGGTGCCTTCATGTCAGGCAATTGGTGCAAGTCAGCTACCGTACCGCGCAGTAGCGCCGTGCGGAGACCCGATAATAGACTACGGTGCATCCAACCTTCTGTGCCTTCTGCGTCCCGCACCTTACGCCAAAATTCATGCTCTGCCATTACCATCAATGGTGTGCCTAAACGCTTATAAATCCAAGTTATGGGATAGCGCACGCCTGGCCCTGCCCGCATGTGCACGGTGCCTGAGGCAAGGGAAACAAACCGGGGAATCGTTAGGCCGGAGGCGCCCGGAGGTCTGGGTTTAGCTAGTTTCATTTCAGTTGCCAGGGCGGCCATAGCCGGCGCTAGACACAGAATTAGAAAAACGAATTTCAAACGGAGCAGTGGCATTCCCATCTTATGCCAACTGCTAAGGAGCTCAGTCAACCCAACATTGTCGATCCGGCATTTGTCCCTGAGACCACAGTCTGGTAGAGACGTCTGGAAAGTATTCCTTCAACCCCTTGCCTGCTTGCGTGAGAGAAGCCATGTCGCAAACCAAACCCTTGGTCATCGTAACCCGCAAACTGCCCGACGTGATTGAAACGCGGATGATGGAGCTATTTGACACCCGCCTGAACGTGACCGACGATCCCATGAACCACGAGGATCTGGTTAATGCGGTGAAGCATACTGACGTTCTGGTACCCACGGTAACGGATCGAATCGATGCCGATGTCATCGCCAACTCGGGCGAACGGCTAAAACTGATAGCCTCGTTTGGCACAGGGTGGGACCATATTGACCTCGATGCAGCGCGGGAACGGGGCATAACTGTCACCAATACGCCCGGCGTTCTGACAGAGGACACCGCCGACATGACCATGGCCCTGATCCTCGCCGTTCCCCGACGCGTGACGGAAGGGGAACGCGTTCTACGGGCCGGGGAATGGCAAGGCTGGGGACCGACCTGGATGCTGGGTCACCGCATCTGGGGCAAGCGATTGGGCATTATCGGTATGGGTCGCATCGGCACCGCCGTTGCGCGCAGGGCCCGCGCCTTTGGCCTGTCAATTCATTATCACAACCGTCACCGGCTCGATGAAGCGACCGAGGCTGGACTGGAGGCCACTTATTGGGAGAGCCTAGATCAGATGCTTTCCCGCATGGACATTATCTCGGTCAATTGTCCCCATACCCCGGCTACATACCATCTATTGTCGGCTCGGCGTCTTCAACTGTTGCAACCTCAGGCATTTATTGTCAACACGGCGCGGGGTGAGGTGATCGACGAGGATGCTATGGTGCGCCTGTTGCACGAAGGCCGCATCGCGGGTGCCGGCCTGGACGTTTTCGAACATGAACCAGCCGTGAATAAGAAACTGCTGGACATGGACAATGTGGTACTGCTACCTCACATGGGCTCCGCCACCATTGAGGGGCGTATCAATATGGGCGAAAAGGTACTGATAAACATCCGCACCTTTGTCGACGGCCACAAACCACCTGATCGCATCATCGACGAAGACATGTTACCGGGCTAAGACCGGCTTACCGGTCTCAAATCCTTAATTGTCGCGGCCTTGCCACATAATGCGCAGCTGGGGTCGGGATTCACTTTCACTGTCCGGAATTTCCCGGCTAAGCCGTCGTGGATCAGAAAGCGGCCAGACATGCTTTCTCCGATACCAAGAATTTCCTTTAGTACTTCCGTTGCTTGCATGGCGCCCATGACGCCTGCCATGGCTCCCAGGACCCCGCCTTGGGCGCAAGAGGGGATGGCATCGGGGGGCGGTGGTTCAGGGAAAATGCAGCGGTAACAAGGGTGCGGTGGGCCTAAATAGGCCTTGTAGGTAGAAAGTTGACCGTCGAAACGCAGCACAGCGGCCGAAACCAGGGTTTTTCCCGCCAGAAAACAGGCATCGTTGAGCAGAAAGCGGGTATCAAAATTATCGGTGCCGTCCGCGATGATGTCGTAGTCTGTTAGGAGGTCCATCACATTGTCTGAATTCAGGCGTTTCCTATGCGGCACGAAGGTTATCTCAGGGTTAAGGGCCACCGCGCGATCTCTGGCACTGTTTACCTTGGCCCGACCGATATCCGGCGTGCCGTGGGCGATCTGTCGCTGCAAATTTGACAGCGAAACCTCATCGTCGTCCACTAAGCCGATGGTGCCTACGCCGGCGGCGGCAAGGTACATCAGCATGGGTGAACCCAGACCTCCCGCACCCACCACCAGAACTTTGGCGTCCAGCAGGGCGGCCTGTCCCAAGCCACCCACTTCCTGTAAGACTATGTGGCGGGCGTAACGCTGAATTTGTTCTTCATTTAACTCGGCCATGAAAATACCTAATGCTTCGGCATAAGACCCAGCAACAGGCCTGGGTCCAGGCGTTGATTAAACCAATTTAGCCGCCAATCCAAATGGGGGCCAGTAGCACGTCCCGTGCCGCCCAAGGTGCCTATCCGCTCACCCTGGCGAACGAACTGGCCCACTGTCACGCTGACCGATTGTAGATGGGAATACACCGAGGTCAGGCCATGGCCATGGTCCAGCATGACTGTGCCGCCAGTATAATACAGATCATCCTCGGCTAGGGCCACGTGGCCATCGGTGGAGGCAACGATAGGCGTACCCGTCTGATTGGCAATGTCAAGACCGTAGTGGGGCCGGCGAGGCTTACCATTGAGAATGCGTTGACTTCCGTAAACACCGCTGACAACTCCCTCAGCGGGCAAGACAAAGCCACTGACATACCAAGGTTCAGGGCTGTCCAGGCGGCGCACGGCT
>CAXGCE010000402.1:0-2965 GCA_964007795.1 uncultured Alphaproteobacteria bacterium
CGATGCAATGGGGATGGTTCGGCTGCTTCTGAATTTTGCAGTTAGCTTCCAGAAAACCTTACATTCAGCAGTCTGGGCATTTGAATGTTTTTTGAATCCAAGGGTCATTATTGTCCGGGAAAAAATCATTTTGTATTTTATTTGTTTCCTCAGCCCCATAGTTCTGGCTCGGGTGGCATGACGTAGCTGTTTCTATAGACGAGGGGCTCATCCCGGTCTTTCGATAAAAGAAGGGGGCCATCAAGATCTACGAAGTCTGCCAAGGTTGCGACCAGGATGGCGGGCGCCATTGCGAGGGACGTGCCCAACATGCAACCGACCATGATGTCGAAACCCTTGGCTCGGGCTGCACGCGCTAAGTTCAGGGCTTCTGTCAAGCCGCCTGTCTTATCGAGCTTTATATTCACTAGGTCATAACGCCCGGTTAGGTTGTTCAAATCACTGCTGACATGACAGGATTCGTCGGCGCAAATCGGCACAGGATGCGGAATTGCAGCAAGTAATTCGTCGTGGCCACTGGGCAACGGTTGCTCAATAAGTTCGACCCCCATCTCCGCGAAGGCTTCGGAATAAGGCTGGACCATGTCTTGCGACCATGCCTCGTTTGCATCCACAATCAACCGAGAATTCGGTGCGCCTTCGCGAACCGCTCTCACCCGCTCAACATCGCCCTTGCCTCCGAGTTTTAATTTCAACAGAGCGCGTTCACGGGCCTCCCGGGCCGCTGCGCCCATCGCTTCCGCACTGCCCAGGCTCAAGGTATAGGCGGTGACTAATTCGGGCGGCGGCAATAGGTCCAAAATTTCCCAGGCGCGACGGCCGGTTTGTTTCGCTTCCAGATCAAGCAGCGCACAATCGATGGCATTGCGGGCAGCGCCAGCAGGCATGGCTGTATTCAAGTCGGCACGGTCGCCACCATCCGCGATCAGTGCCGACATATTCTCAATTTGCCTGCGGACCGAAGACAGGCTTTCTCCATAATGGGCATAAGGGACACATTCACCCGAGCCCATATATTCGCCTTCGATAATTGTTACGGAAATAACAGGAATTTCCGTACGGCTACCCCGCGAAATTGTGAAACTGCCGGCAATCGGAAAGGTTTCTTCAACAACTTGCAAGCTGCGTGTCATTGGCCGTGCCTAGTCCAAATGATCCAGGAAGGCATCTGCACCGCCACGCATGACGTCTAGGCAGGGCAAACCCAGACGGTCGGAGATTTCCGATAGATAACTTTTAGCACTTGCCTCGGACAAGGCAGCGGTATTTACCGAAACGCCCAGCATCTTGCAATCCGGGTTCGTTAGTTTGCCGTTGGCCAGGTTTAGTTGAATGCAATCTTCCAATTTGGGAATTGGGTAATGGGGTAACCCGCGCATGTGGGTTCGTGTGGGTTCGTGACACAGGACTAGGCAATCCGGCTGTGCGCCATGCATTAGGCCCAGGGAAACGCCGGCGTAGGAGGCATGCAACAAAGAGCCTTGGCCTTCTATCAAATCCCAATGATCCGGATCGTTTTCAGGACTCAGCCACTCGGCGGCGCCAGAGATGAAATCGGCGATCACAGCGTCAATGGCGACGCCTCTTTCCGCGATCAGGACACCCGTTTGACCGGTGGCGCGGAAATCCGCTTTCATGCCGCGCGCCCGCATGGCCTTCTCAATGGCTAAGGCAGTGTATTTTTTGCCGCAGGAACAATCCGTGCCCACGGTCAACAGTCGCCGGCCGGAGCGTTTGTATCCCTTGCCGGTCGTAAATTTCTGTTCGCTGTGGCGGATGTTGTGCAGGGTGCGGCCAAATTTTTCCGCCGCCGCATTGATTTCCGGGAAATCCTGTAGCCGGCCATGCAGGCCCGAGGCTAGGTCCAACCCCTTGGCTAGCGCATCACAGATGGCGTTGGTCCAAGTATCGGGCAGGAAACCCCCAGAATTAACGACGCCGATCACCAGCGTTTTAGCGCCCCGGCGGATTGCTTCGTCGACGTCTATATCTGGCACGCCGACATCGGCTTTGCAGCCCGGCAGACGAAATTGCCCAACGCACCATTCTGGTCGCCAATCCGCGATGCCTGTGGCAGTCTTGGCGGCCAATTGATCTGGTGCATCACCAAGAAACAGCAAATAGGGTTTTTTAAGAGCCATTGCGCCCCTCCCAACGTCAATGTGCTTCCAAGGCCACCAATTCCTCTTCCAGGCTGGCCTGCTCCGCCGCATAAGCTTTGCGGAACACCTCGGTATCCCAGGCTCGGTAGTCGCCTCTAGTATAGGCCTCACCATTGTAATTATAGACGAAGGCATTAAGACGATTGGCGATAAAATTGTTGCGGGATTTTACGACCACCCCCGGCACGCCCGCGACAATGGAATTTGCTGGAATTTGTGCTTCCTCTGGCACGATACTGTGGCCGGCTACGATGCAATTGTCTCCGATGACGACATTATCCATGACCGTGGCATTAATACCTATCAGGCAATTGTCGCCGATGGTACAACCATGCACCGTGGCCTTATGGGTAATGGAACAATATGCGCCGATGGTCGTACCCTTGCTGGAACCGATATGCACCAGCACAAAGTCCTGCAAATTCGAATAAGGGCCGATAATGTTCTCACTGGTCTCCGCCCGTATCACGACGCGCGGCCAGATCGAGACGCCTTCGCCAATGTAGGCCTTCCCGAAAATTTCAACCGTGTCATGAATGAAGGCAGGATTGTCCAATTCCACCAAAGGACCAAATCTACTCAAAACCATCTCCTCGAATTCTAAATCGGCTAAGCCCTGTATAATCTGAATGGTTTGCCATCCGCCAGTAGCAAGATAATGCCGGCCACTGTAATGATCACGCCCGTGATGAGGGGTCAGCGCTAATGAGTGGTGCAGAAAAATTCGCTAAGTGCAAGTGTCGCCATGGGGTCCTCCGCGACAAAGGGTGAGATGAGACCTACTGGGCCCGTGTCAGGGCCAA
>CAXGCE010000403.1:0-2964 GCA_964007795.1 uncultured Alphaproteobacteria bacterium
CGGCGATGGCGGTGGCCGATCCCACCAGCAGCGCTACGGCCACGACCACCAGCAGGCGAACCAGTCGGGGCCGGTGCCCCAGCCCGCTGGCCACGTGTTCGCCCAGCGCCAGCGCGGCCAGCGGCCGGGCGATGCCGATGACCATCAGACCGGCGACCCCAAGGCCGGGCAGCAGCGCGATCACGTGCGCGGCGGAGCCGGTGAGCACGAGCCGCGAGATGAGCAGCTCGGTGCCGGCCGGAACCCGCAACGACAACGAAAAATGCCGCCAGTATTCCTTCCAAAATCCCGTTGGGAATGCTCCATTCCACATGGAGCGCAAACGTCAATATTGACAGAAAGCCCAGATAGATATGCCATTGCAACCAAGATGAAGCAGTCCCGAGTGGGACCATCGAGAGTTTCTTACGTCCATTGTAAAGCGCCAGGAATATGATGGTGGCCAACAAAATCCACCCCGTCAAAAATGCCGGTTGATACAAAGCCACGTCAAATGCTTTGTGCCAGGCGATTAGTGCCATCCCAGCTACTATAGTGATCAAGCTGTTACGCCAACGTCTCTTGGCAAAGGTTGTCACCGGTTCAACCATCTTCCCAAATCTGGTAGGTTCTGCATATCAACCCGCTTCAACGCGTCATGGGGACAAGCCCTCTGGCAGGCTGGGCCACCCAACTGATCCAGGCAAAGGTCACATTTCGTGGCTTTGATAATGGGCGCCTTGGTCACCGTATCTCTGATGAGGGCACCATTGTTGTCCCGCACCTCGACCATGCGAATATTATCGTAGGGACAGGAATTGGCACAGGTGGCACATCCAATACAGGTATTATCGTTGATGGCGACTTGACCGCCCACCGATGACCGGTGAATAGCACCGGTGGGGCAGCCGATCATACAAACCGGGTCCATGCAGTGCATGCAGGCATTGGCCACCATGTAATGGTCGTGTCGACGACCGTGGCGGTTAAAACGAGGGTTGTTCTCATGGGCTCTGGCGCAAGCCGTGACACATTCGTCACAACGGACGCACCGATCCATATCAATCAACATGGTCGCCGTGCCGTTTATGTACCTATTCTCCACGAGGAATTCCAGCATGCCCGGATCGATAGTCTGAGATGCTGCCTCTCTCTCTTCTCCCATCTCCTTCAACTGGGCGCTGCTGAAATCTAATTGGCCGTATTGCGCCAAATCCTCTTGGCTTAAAGTAGGCAGTACGTATTTCTCTATCACGGTTGTAGGAACCCGCAGAATATCAACGTAACCCAGGGCGCGTAGGGTAGTAAGCAAGGTCATCGACTCACGCATTGCCGTTACATTGCTATTACCTTTTGTATCGCCTATTTCCGACTGGTTCTTCTTTTCCTGGAGCCAGTTGTGGATGATCTCGGCCATTCCAAAAACAGCACCCCGGCCAATATAACGAACCGTGCGATGGCCGTTATTGACAATTTGACTTACCCGGGCAAAACCCGCCCGCACCAGCAATAAACCATCAGGATAATCTCCCTCCGCTACGATCACCGGTTCATTCGCGAGACGCTGACTAAAACTCTCGTCTCGACTCCGTTGGTATTGGGTATGCCAGTCGAAATCGCCGTAAGTCTCGAACAGCGTTTCATCCACGATATGACCAATGGCATCTTCGTCGAGATGTTGAAACATCGACGTCGCCTGCAAATGTGAAGCCAAACTGCGTTCCCGGTATAGACGGTCGACTTGATGGCGAAAATCTTCTACTCGGCGACGAATATCACGTAACCCTTGCCAGCGAATTTCCAACATTTCGGAAGGGCCATCAGAAATAACAGTGGCGGTCCGCTGAGTACGGCCCAATGCAGCGATCTCGCCAAACATATCGCCCGAACCAAGGTTTGCCGTGCGGTGTTCGTTTAGAACCGCAGGAACGTCTTGCAGAAAAATTCGAGCCTGTTGATCGCTGTCATCCCGGCTGGACGTCCCCTCGCTTCCTTCCGTTGAATAGGAACCCCGAACTTCGGGGTATGCCGGGTTCCGCCACAATTGGGCGAGCGCCTGTAAGAGGCTTTTTTTGGCACCTGGGGCACGACCCAGCATGGTTTCAGGCAAACCTGGCGGCAAAACAACACGGACTTGCCCCTGAATTACGACGAACGCCGAATTGCCGTATTCCCCTTCGCGTACGACGATATCGCCGTCTTGAAAATTGACGATACGGGTGTCATTTCTGATTATCCCAACCAGAGACATGGTCTCCGGAAATCGATCCCGGTCCATGTCGCGGAATGGCTCCAACGCCAGAATTCGCTCCACTTCGGCATCGCCCATTTCCTCTGCAAAGGGCGAATCCCAACGGCGTGGTCGCTGTATTGTGACCGCCTCAACCATTGCTTCTTGTCAAAGATCTTTCTCCGCTAATCAGGAGCTAATTATGGGCCGAGCCGGCCGAAACCGGGCCGCTCGGACGGTAGCTCCTAGCCGCCCTTGTACTTACTAGGCTTTGGCAGAACTTTGTCCAATCCGGCCAGGCTGCTGCCGTCATATTTTTCTGCGATGGCTTTGGCCTGGGCCGCCACTGCATCCGCGGCTGCGATTAATTTTGCCTCGTTGTTTAGCTTCAACTTACCGGCCCTGGCGGCTTTGTACATGGCCATCAATTCAGGCACATTTACCAACTTGGCGATCGCCTTGATACGCTTGCGGGCTTTTTTTGCCCGTTTGGCCATGGAAATGGCATAGCCAGCCTTCTTCGTGGCCTTGGCTACGCCCCGCAAGGCGTATTCTAAATCTAAGGCACGACCCACTAGGTACATCATGCGCTGACGGTTTTTAGAAGCAGGGTTGTTTTCTTTGCTGTACCAAACATTGTGCCTTACTTCACCCTGGGACCAAGCCACCAACTCGAACTTACTGCCTGCAGTATGGCCACCAACGTTGACCAATTTTTCGTTCGGCACCGAATGACAACTATAACAATTTTGCGC
>CAXGCE010000404.1:0-2959 GCA_964007795.1 uncultured Alphaproteobacteria bacterium
CGCCCATCCGGAAAACTTGGGAACAACATTTAACCGGAAGACGCAACTGGCAGCATCAGGTCTGGGGCATCCTGATGTTTCAGTCCTGGTTGGAAGGACAAGCATCGTGAGCGGCCCACGGCTGCTGTTTTTGGTGAATGAAGCGTTGTTTTTTACCACCCACCGCCTGCCCGTGGCTATGGCGGCACAGGCGGCCGGTTATGACGTGCATGTCGCTGCACCCTACCAAGATGGGCCTGTGTCGGTAATCCAAGGGTGCGGTTTCAACTACTATGACCTGCCCTTGGAACGGGGCAGGCGAAATTTGTTGGGAGAGATGCGACTGATAGCCCGGTGCTTTCATCTCATCCGTCGCATCAAGCCCGATTTGGTCCATCATGTGGCCATGAAGCCGGTGATATTTGGTGGCCTCGTGTCACGCATTTTGGGTGTGCCGGCGGTCGTGCATGCAATAACAGGCATGGGCTTTCTATTTATTCGTCAGGACTGGTTGGCCCGAGCCTTGCGGGTACTGATCATGCCTTTATACCGCTATGCCTTCGGACATCCTAACGCTCGGGTAATTTTTCAAAACCCGGATGATTTGGACCTGTTTTTGCAGCAAGAACTAGTGCGCAAGGACATCACGGTCCTGATAAAGGGCTGCGGCGTGGACGTGGAGACTTTTGCTCCTACCTCACCGCCTGGCGGACCGGCCGTGGTCATGTTTCCAGCGCGTATCCTAGGAGACAAAGGAGTTCACGAATTTATCCACGCGGCCCGCACTCATAAAGCTGCTGGCTCTGAAGCAAAGTTCGTCCTGGTGGGACGCCGCGACCCGGCAAATCCAACGGATGTAGAAGAGGCCACGATCCGCGGCTGGGAACAGGAAGGCCTGGTGGAATGGTGGGGTTTTCAAACAAATATGCCGGAAATTTTGACTCGTGCTCATATCATTTGCATGCCTAGTTACCGCGAGGGCTTGCCCCGCAGCCTGATCGAGGCGGCAGCTTGCGGCCTGCCTATCGTCACGGCTGACGTGCCCGGCTGCCGGGAAGTAGTGCGCGATGGCATAAGCGGATATCTAGTTCCTGTGCGTGACGGCACAGCCACGACAGCGGCGATTGGGAAATTGTTAGTTGATCCTGATTTGCGCCGATCTATGGGACAGGCGGCTCGGCAACTAGCGTTAGATGAGTTCACGGTTGAGGACTTTGTCGCGGATTCGCTGGCAGCCTATGACGCCTTAAGAAATCCGATATGATTCCCTCCCCGTCATCTCGTCCCCTTTTTCTTTTGGCAGTCCTGTTTCCGCCCTTGGGTGTGATTGCTCCCAAGTCCCTGGCGCCGCTACTGTTCGTCGCGGCTCTGTGGCAATTTGTTCCCGCCTGTATTAATGGCCGGTGGCGCGACATTTTCAAGGGGCCGGTTGCGATTATGGCCAGCCTCATTGCAATCTGGGCGTTAACATCCGTTCTGTGGTCCTTGGACGCCCTGGCGGGTCTGCTCACCGCTGCCAAGCTGACTGGCGTCTTGCTGGCCATGCTAATCGTCTTGGACGGCGCGCGGTCGATTAAGGCCGGTGATAGGAAGCTATTCAACAAGGCATTCATGGTTTCCTACGTTATTGCTTCCGCGCTGATCGGATTTGAAACCTTGTTTGGCGCTGCCGGTCATAACTGGGTGGCTTGGCTAAGCCGACGGGCTGACTATGATCTGACGGTGCTAAACCGGGCTGGTGTTATTCTGTTCCTAGCAGCCTGGCCGGTTGCCTTGGTACTTTGGCGGCAGAGACGTCGTCTGTTAGCCTTGTTGGCGGTCCTGGCAGCTGCCACCGTGATTTATTTCGGTGTTTCCAGCAGCAATTTGATTGCCCTGTTTGCTGGTTTAACGGGCGCCTTATTGGCCTGGTTTCTGGGTCCGCGCTTGCAATACGTTTTGGCTCTGATTTTCGCCGCCGGCATTTTAGTTGCGCCAATAACGACGGCCACCTGGCTGACACCCGAACGTATGGCACCACATGTCGACGGGGCGTATTATTCGGTCTTACACCGAATTCACATCTGGCATTTTACTGGCGAGCGCATCGCAGAAAAACCGGTTCTGGGCTGGGGCATAGACGCTGCCCGGCGAATTCCGGGCGGAGATACAAAGTTACCGGGCGGCGGCAATGTAATGGGCGTTCATCCTCATAATGCAAGCCTGCAAATCTGGCTTGAGCTAGGCGGTCTGGGTGCGCTACTGGCCGCCATTCTTGTCATTGCCTTGTGGCGAACTGTCGGCGCATTGACCGACCCTGCTGCCCGCGCCGCCGCCACCGCCATGCTGCTATCGGCGCTGATTGTGGCGAATCTGAGTTTTGGAATGTGGCAAACGTGGTGGATGGCTACGCTGACGGTTGGCGCAGTACTATGGACTGTTGCATTGCAGGTCAGTAGTAAATGAATGATTATATATATAAAGATTTTATTATTCTTGCGCCGAAATGGTAGTTTTGATACACAGCGCGCAATTGTCAATAGACTTATTTGATTCTTGTGGGATATGAAGCCCACTATAGAAAAATTTGCGGATTTTCCCCATTGGAGACCATTCATGAGCATGTTTACAGACTATAAGGTGGCCGATATTTCTTTGGCTGATTGGGGCCGCAAGGAAGTGGCCATTGCAGAGACAGAGATGCCTGGCTTAATGGCCCTGCGGTTAGAGTACGGTAATTCTAAGCCGCTTGCCGGCGCGCGTGTCGCGGGCTGTTTGCATATGACCATTCAGACGGCGGTATTGATGGAAACCTTGATCCATCTGGGTGCCGAAGTACGTTGGTCTTCCTGCAACATCTTTTCTACACAAGATCAGGCCGCAGCGGCCATGGCCTCATCGGAAATCCCTACTTTCGCCTGGAAAGGTGAGACTGAGGAGGAATTTTGGTGGTGTATTGAACAGACAATAAATGCTTCTGACGGCTGGCGCCCTAATATGA
>CAXGCE010000405.1:0-2959 GCA_964007795.1 uncultured Alphaproteobacteria bacterium
ATTGGGTGCAACCCCACAGCCCGTGTCATATCGTCTGCCTGATCATGAGCGCCGGCAGATTGTTGCATTGGGCAATCCTAGCCTCGTTGTCGGTGCCAAGCCGGCGGCTCATCCTGGGACTATCTGTATTGAGGCGGGTTTTGAACCTGATGCCGGTCTGTCGGATGCTCCCTTGCCAGAAGTGACGGCGCTTTATTGGAAGGCAATGACATCGGGCGGATCCACGGGCCGGCCAAAATTGATCGTGTCAAAAGATCCGGCATCTGCGGATCCCTTGGAGGAGAGATTTGGAGCCAAGTTGGAGCAGGTGGCCCTGGTTCCTGGACCCCTTTATCACAATGGGCCGTTTGGATTGGGCATGCTTAGCATGCAGATGGGACATCACTTGGTGATTACTTCGAGATTTGATGCGGCTCAAACTTTGGAAATGATCGATCGGTACCGGGTCAATTTCCTGTATTTGGTTCCTACTATGATGCAGCGCATGTGGCGTTTGCCGGCGGCACAACGGGATGAGTATGATGTCAGTTCCCTGCAGGTGGTCTGGCATATGGCAGCACCCTGTCCAGCCTGGTTGAAAGAGGAGTTCATTAACTGGTTTGGCGGTGATGTCCTCATGGAGCTTTACGGTGGAACCGAGGCACAAGGGTTTACAACATTGTCGGGCACCGAATGGTTGAGTCACCGCGGCTCCGTAGGCAAGCCCCAAGAAGGATTTCAGATCAAAATCGTCGATGACGAGGGCAATCGCCTGCCCAATGGAGAGGTGGGCGAAATTTTCCTGTTACCTGATGCCGGCCAGGGCGCTACCTATTTCTACATTGGTGCCAAGGCGAAATCCGTACAAGGGGGTTGGGAGTCCCTTGGCGATATGGGTTATCTGGACGATGATGGGTTCTTATACCTGACTGACCGACGTAGTGACATGATACTCTCGGGTGGTGCCAACATTTATCCGGCGGAGGTCGAGGCAGCTATTGATCTTTACCCAGGTGTACGTTCATCGGCGGTCATTGGCCTTCCGGACGAGGACATGGGCAACCTTGTCCATGCCATTATTGACATCCCGGATGGGGACGTGGAGGAAGAGGCCCTCTTGGCCCATTTGGCCGATCATTTGGTGCGATACAAAATCCCCCGCACCATGGAGTTCGTCACGGAACCTGTTCGGGATGATGCCGGCAAAGTCCGTCGACGTGCATTGCAGGACGAACGGGTCTAGGGAGCAGTATTCACATATGCATATTATGGTGTCTGGCCTATCGGCGGATATATGGTAGCCGACCTAGCGTGGGCTGGATATTTAGGATCGCGCCCAAACTTCATACGAATAGACCAACAAAAACAATTTATGTATTGGGATTGCCCTATTTCAGTTAGCGGGCGCCATGCCTTGTCCTCCCAGGTGTAGTCGCCGGTGGTCAGTTCGATGGTGATATCCGCTTGAGTGGGCGTTGCCACTAAGAAATTGGCCTACACAGAGAAGCCGTAAAGTCAATTACGGCCAATATTGGGTGAGTCATTATGGCGTAGGTCGCAACTAGGTGTGCATTGATTGTGCTAGTGTGATGGCGACGACACACCAAATTTGGAGTACGAGACTATGTCCGGCGATTTGATCACCGACGATTTTAAATCCGATCCATTTTGGTGGGAGGAGGCACCGCCCCGATCTATCGAAGATCAATTGCCTGATCGTACGGATGCGGTGGTGATCGGCGGCGGTTACGCCGGTCTGTCCACAGCCTTGGAGCTGGGACGCAACGGAACAAATGTCGTGGTTCTTGAAGCTCAGGCGTTTGGCTATGGTGCCTCGTCCCGCAACGGCGGTGGAGTTAGCGGCACTAATGTGGGGAAGGGGCCTTCGGCAGGCACCGTATCTCCCGCCGAGCGTACTTTGGGGAAGGAACGCATGTTACAGCTTTTGGCTGGCGGTGCGGAATCTATGGCCAATCTAGAAATCATGATTGAACGCGAAAATCTAGAGTGTCACTACGTGCGCTGCGGGCGGTTTGTGGGCGCCTACACACCGGCCCATTTCGAAACCATGCGGGCCAAAGTGCAGAGCCTAAATGCAGCCGGGGACTATGGCGCCGCGTTGCTAAATAGCGGAGAACAACGGCGGGAAATCGCCACGGATTTCTATTTTGGTGGCATGACGATCGAGGGTTCCGGCAGCGTGCATCCGGCCATGTTGAACATGGCCTTGCTGGAACGTTGTCGGGCCAATGGCGTCGTATTGTGCGCTCACACCGCCATGCAGGGTATCAGCCGGGAAGACCCGGAATTCTTGGTGGCGACAAACAAGGGCATAATCAATGCTAAGGAAGTGGTGTTAGGCACCAACGGGTACACCGGTAAGAATACGCCGTGGCTGAGGCGCCGCCTGATCCAGGCAGCCAGTTACATCATTGCCACAGAGGAACGGTCCGAGGACGAGATCCGGGCCTTGATCCCCAATAATCGCACCATGGCGGATTCGAAACGAGTTCTGAATTATTTTCGGTTGTCACCGGATGGCCGTCGGGTCCTATTTGGCGGCCGGGCAAGGTTGGCGCCTGGCAAAGCCTTGGATAGGGCGCCGATCCTATACCGGCAAATGCTGGACGTTTTCCCACAACTCGAGGGCATAAAGTTAACCCATGCCTGGACGGGCGGCATTGCCTTTACTTTTGATTTTTTGCCTCACATGGGGCTCCACAAAGGTGTGCATTACATGGCCGGTTGCAACGGCGCAGGCGTCGCCATGATGACTTATCTGGGTACGCAAACCGCCTTAAAAATTCTGGGTAAAGCCAATCGACCGTGCGCTTTCGATGGCCTGCCGTTCAACAGCCGGCCTTTTTACACCGGCCATGCTTGGTTCTTGCCCATCGTGTCGTCCTATTATGCCTTGCGTGATCATATTGACCGGTACCGAGCCGCTTGAGCTATTCTGCAGCGTTAGCCTGATGGGTAG
>CAXGCE010000406.1:0-2958 GCA_964007795.1 uncultured Alphaproteobacteria bacterium
ACCGACAAAAAAATCGCTGTCATCACTGGCCAGGAACAGGGCAAAGGCGGTGTCTTCTTCTGGACGAGCCAGACGTCCCAAAGGCACTTCACGTTTCATGTTTACCTGAAATTTGGGATTTTCCTGCAGGCTTTTTGGGTAGTAGACGTTGCTTTCAACCCAATTCTGGGCGATCAGGTTGACCTGAATATTATTGCGAGCTAATTCTGCACCCACCGATCGCACATATCCGGCTTGGGCACTACGGGCGGCAGTATAGGCCGCTAACCTGGATAGGCCTCTAAGTGGTGTAGCGCTGCCAAATACAATAACTTTGCCCCGTTCTCGTTCAATCATCTGGGGCGCCACGGCGCGCACAAGTCGGTGCAAGGGGTGAACCATTACGTCAAACATGCTGGCCCAGGTGGCATCATCAAGGTCCGCTACGGTAATGCCGTAATGATTGGGGGCTGCAAGATTTGCAATGAGAATGTCCAGATGACCAGCCTCAGCAACGATGCGTGCCGGCGCCTCTGGATCGGTCAAATTTGTGGTATCCGCGATGACTTCAGCGCCGGCCTCGCGAAAGGTTTCGACGCTTTGTGGGCCCATGTAGTCATTTGCCTGGGTGACAAGGACCCGTTTCCCGCTTAGATCAAATGTCATAAAGGCTATCCTCGAACATCAATGCTGCGATTTTCCATCTGGGGATGGTAGACTAGGTGCTTGGTGTATGCATAAGGTAATTAGAATTGCCCGTTTGAGTGAGAAATTTTCCATGAGCATGCAGACGATTTATGAGGCACCGCGTCCGGAGCCAAAACCGGACGAACAAGTGGTGACGTCCACCTGCGGCCATAATTGCGGTGGCCGTTGCGTCGTGAATGCTCATGTCCGTGGCGGCAGGATCGCCCGAATTTCTACCGACAGCCGGCGTTGGAAAGCGGATCATCCTCCGTTACCAGCTTGTGCCCGTGGCGTTGGACAGATCGAACGGATCTATCATCCGGACCGTTTGAAGTATCCCTTGCGCCGCACTGGCCCGCGGGGATCCGGCCAATTTGAAAGAATTTCGTGGGACGAAGCCTTAGACGAGATTGCAGCGCAATTGTTACGCGTGCGGGAGACCTACGGCAACGCCGCAATTTTGGATGGCTCCCGGTCAGGCAGTTTGTCCACCTTGCACGGCAGGGGGCCGGCGTTACGGTTTCTTAACATGTTTGGTGGTTACACCTATCTATGGTCGAACATGTCAGCGGAGGCAGAGGTCTTTGCCGTACGTATGACTTTTGGCCCCGACCGGCCGTACAAGGCGGCAGGGCGGGAACCCACTGACTATATCAACTCAAAGCTGATTTGGATGTGGGGGTGGAGCCCTGGCGATGGCCATTTTGGCACCGGAACAATGGCTTATCTTAAGCAGGCCAGGGACGCCGGCACTCGAATTGTTTGTTTTGATCCGCGGAGGAACCGCACTTCTCGGCAACTGGCGGACGAACATATATTTATCCGGCCATCTACTGATGCTGCCGCCCTAATTGCCATGGCTTACGAGATCGTCGTAGCGGGCCTAAATGATCAGGCCTATTGCGATAAATTTGTTTTGGGTTTTGACGAAGCCGGTCTGCCCAAAGGAGCGCCCGCCGGAGCCTCTTATAAATCCTACCTTTTGGGTGAGAGCGATGGGGTGCCGAAGACGGCGGAATGGGCGGCGCAGATCACCGGTATCCCGGCGGCGACAATCCGTCGTTTGGCGATCGAATTTGGCGAAACCAAGCCTTCTGCCTTGCAGGCTGGCTATGGTCCAGGAAGAACAGCATTTGGTGAAAATTTCCATCGCGCGGCTTATGCCTTGGCAGCGATCACAGGTAATACTGGTGTTGTGGGCGGTAACTCCGGCGTTAGCAATGGTGCCACCGGGCGGGGGTCCATGGGCAATTTTCCAGTAGGAAATAATCCGATTGATGCAAGGGTTTCTACGCCCCTGCTAGCGGATTTACTGGAAAAGGGTAAGGCAGGCGGTTATCCGGCAGATATCAAGCTGATTTATTCGGTGGGAGGCGATATCTTTAACCAATGCCCAAGCGCCGCCAAAGTGGCAAAAAATCTGGACGGAGTGGAATTCATCGTAGGTCAGGATCATTTTCTCACTCCGACCACGCGCTATTCCGATATTGTCCTGCCCGCTACCACATTTTGGGAACGTAATGATGTCCATACGCCTTGGGCTGGCGCAGGACATTATGCGATCTATATGCGCCAGGCTATCGATCCAATGGATGAGTGCCGCAATGACTTGGATATCTTCACAGACTTGGCGCAACGAGTTGGTATCAAGGGCTACAACGACAAGGATGAGGAAACCTGGCTGCGGGAGTTAACAGCAAGCGCGGTGGACGATTTCGACGCCTTTAGGGAAAACGGTGTAGCTCGTTTCCCCGCACCCGAGAATGCGGTTGCCTACACGGAACAGATCAACGATCCGCAGAACCATAAATTTTCGACGCCATCAGGTAAGATAGAAGTCTATTGCACCGCCCTGGCGGACAATTCCGATCCCTATGGCTTGGGTGAAATGTCCGCCGTCCCGACTTGGGTGCCGCACCTCGACTGTGATCCGGAATACCCGCTACAAATGTGCAGCGCCAAGTCGCGCGCCCGGACCCATTCGGTGCATGGCAATCAGGAAAAGCTGCGTTTGGTGGATCCTGATTTTGTTTGGATCCATCCAGACGACGCGAATGCTCGGGGCATCCATAATGGCCAGAAGGTTAAAGTATTTTCGCCCCACGGCGCTACGATCCTACTCGCCAAAGTCACAACGGATATCGCGCTCGGCGTTACATCCATGAACGAAGGAGCCTGGTATACACCGAATGAAGACGGTGTGGACACTGAGGGCTGTGCTAATGCTGTGACGGCAGACGTCTCCGCGCCGTGTGGGGCGACCACCTACAACACCAATTTCGTCGAGGTGCG
>CAXGCE010000407.1:0-2955 GCA_964007795.1 uncultured Alphaproteobacteria bacterium
TCTGGGCCTTGATGGCACCCAGCCCATCAAATTTTCGCTCTGGCCGCAGATGTTCTACGAAGGCGATCCGGCCATGGTGACCATATATATCCCGGTCAAAGTCAAATATATGGGCTTCCAAGATAATACCTTTGCCGTCAAAGGTGGGACGCTGACCGAGATTGGCCACGCCCGGATACCATACTGTTTCGCCACCCTCTTTCAACCCGAACCGGATTGCATAGACCCCTAAAGCGGGGCGCAAGGCGGTATCAGGCAAATGAAAGTTCGCAGTGGGGAAGCCCAGTTGTCGGCCCCGCTGGTCGCCACGACGAACTCTACCCTCCACTTCCCACCAATGGCCCAGCAGTTCTGCTGCCCGGCGGCAGCGACCGGTTTCTAGATCGACACGTATGATGGTAGAAGAGCAAACATCGTCGTCATGTGTCACGGGTTCCAAGACGGAAACCTCAAAGCCCAGCCTTTCACCGGCTTCCCGCAATAGCGCCACGTTACCGCCACGGCGATGGCCAAAGACAAAGTCGTATCCGACCACCACGTGACGCGGCCCCAGTCCCGTGGCCAAGACGTCCCGAATAAAGTCGTCTGCGGACTGCAGACTGGCCTGTTTATCGAAACGACGGCTGATCAGGCAATCAACGCCCAGACCGGCCAATAACCTGGCCTTGCTGCGAAATGGCGTCAGCCGAAAGGGTGGTGCATCGGGCTGGAACAAGTTCCTCGGATGCGGCTCGAAAGTCAAAGCCAGGGTCGGGCCACGAACAAGGTCAGCCAAAGTACGCGATTGTTTGATCAAGGCCTGATGGCCCCGGTGAATTCCATCGAAATTACCGATGGCGACCGCGCCACCTTTCAATTTTTTAGGAAACGAAGAAATATGACGAATGATACGCATGACGCGGATTATTGGGACTTACGCCCACGCTGGCAACTGATTAGCTCAAATATCATTCAAATGCCCCGCGAACGGCGCCAGCAGCTGAGCGGTGCCTATGATTACCATATATGCGCTACCTTGGACGAATTAGTGCCGATCCGAATTTGCTAGATTTAGGAGGTAATTTTGAATTATGTCATTTTTCTCCCCGCCGATCGCCAAAAATCAGCCTACGAGGACGACCTTGACGCTCTGTGCCACAAATCATCGCGATGATCACCACCGCAGCCACGACATAACAGCACGGGGCCATTCCCCTGCCGCCTCGGCAACCTTCTGCGCCGTTCGCGGATCAAATTGACCGTCGGGAGCCAGGCCAAGCTCGTCCGCGTGAATGCCTCCAGCGATCCAGATGGAATCTATCCCTGCCCTCCGGGCACCTCGGACATCCGTGGCCAGGCCATCACCAACCATCACGGCGCGGTTTCTAGCGATGTCCGGAATCTCAGCGAACAGGCAATCGAAGATTTCGGGAAAGGGTTTGCCGAACCGCGTCACTGTCCCGCCCAGTTTCTCGTAAAACTCGGCCACGGCGCCGGCGCATTGGATCATCTTGTCGCCACGCATCACTACGATATCTGGATTCGCGCAGACCATAGGCAAACTGCGGTCAGCTGCACCTCGAAGTAATTCGCCATAATCTTCCGCCTGCTCCGTCTCATCATCGAACAAGCCAGTACACAGAATTAGCTCCGCGTCCTCCATGGAGACTTCCCGGCCACCGCATGCCTTTAACGTGGGCCTGCTACGCTCGGGGCCCAGATGAAAGAACGCCGGTTGCGGATCCCGTGACGCAATGGCGTTAGCTGTCGCCTCACCGGACGTCAGCAACCAATCATACAGAGATGCCGCGACTCCCAATTCCACCAAATGTGCTGCGACGGATTCGCTAGGCCGAGGTGCGTTGGATAATAGAACAACACGTGCGCCGCGCTGGCGCAGACGAGTCATGCAGTCAGCGGCGCCGGGATAAGTGGAGACACCGTTGTGCACCACACCCCATAGGTCGAATATAAACAGGTCATAATCACCGGCCATCTCGGCCAAGCCATCGATTACGGCTAGTTTCATATCTTTTTCCGTGTAACAAATATACGATTTGAGGCTGCCTGGACATAACGAAGGTCGTCTGGTTTGTCCATATAACCATTATTTCAGCCCTGATTAGGTGGTCTGTCGGTGGCCTATCAGCACAGTCAACACAGAATCACCCCTTCAAACTGGCGCTGGTCATATATATATATATGACCAGCACGTTGCGGGGCCGCGTCCAGACCCCCCTTTAGGTAGCCAGCGGTGAAGTCGAGACATGACGTATCTAACGGTTACCATTGGTCTGGTGCTGCTGGTAGCGGGCGGGGAAGGTCTAGTTCGTGGTGCCGTCACCCTAGCACAGCGGCTATCAGTGCCGCCTCTTGTCATAGGTCTAACTGTCGTCGCCTTTGGCACTTCGTCGCCTGAGTTGGTAGTCAGCCTTGACGCCGTCATTAGCGGCGCTCCCGAAATCGCCGTTGGTAATGTCGTCGGCTCCAATATCGCCAATATTCTACTGGTCCTCGGGCTGTCCGCCGTTATCGTCCCCATTTCCTGTGTCGAAATATCAAAACGCCACGATGTTGCCATCATGTTCGCGGTAACTTTGGGTTTTATCGCCCTTTGCTGGAGCGGACAATTGTTGATTTGGCAGGGCGCCGTAATGATATTGCTGCTGTGCGGGTATCTCGCATGGTCATATTACTCAGGCCAGAACGATGACGAAGGTATCGAGGTCATCTCGTCTGGATCCGATTCAATCCTGCCCTGGTTTTACCGATGGTTAAACAAAATTGGGCTCAAACGCGGTTTCGCAACGCATCTTTTATTGTCCCTGGGTTTCATTGTCGCCGGTATCGCTGGCCTGGTTGTAGGCGCGCACTTTTTGATTGAGGGTAGTATTGAGATCGCCGTTGCAGCCGGTGTGTCCAAAGCGACTATCGGCCTGTCACTGATCGCCCTGGGGACTTCGCTGCCGGAATTGG
>CAXGCE010000408.1:0-2937 GCA_964007795.1 uncultured Alphaproteobacteria bacterium
CGAGAAATCAACGTCAATATTTTCGCCCTGTACAGTCACCGTGCAACGGATGGTGAGTGGTTCATCGTAACCGTCCACCCAGAATTCATCCGAGTAGACGCCGTCAGGCAGTTTGGCAATCACAGCGCGCATGGAAGTGGCGGAGCGCTTAATGATCTCCTCAATCACAAATTCGAAATTTTCCAGGTTTTCCTCACGCAGAACCTGAATAATCTTTTTCTCGCAATCATAATAAGCAGCGAATTGAGCCCGGATATCACCCAGGGTCTCCGCCGGTTCCCGCAGGTTCTCCGTAAGGAAATCTATTACCACGGGATTTTCCGCGCCCGCCTCCATGATCTTGCATATAGGAATACACAAGCCTTCCTCGAAGCTATCCCGGGCAACGGGGGACGGCGCGCCACCGATGTCGACTGTGTGGGCCGTGCTGCCGGCAAAGGCAATTAGATTGCCGTCCTTGAAAATGGGGCAGATCATCGAGATATCGTTTAGATGGCCCGTGCCGATCCAAGGATCGTTGGTGATGATTACATCGCCCGGACGCAGGGTATCTTTAGAAAATTTCCCCAAAACGGCAGTCAAAGTTCGCGGCAGTGTGCCGATAAAGCTGGGGATTGAGCGTTTTGACTGCACGAACTGCCGGCCCTGAATATCCAGCAGGCTGAACGCCATGTCGTAATTGTCCCGCACAACAGTTGAGAAAGCCGCACGAATGAAGGTTTCAGAAACCTGATCGACGATGCCGTTCAGTCGTTGCCAGATCAGACCAAGGCGGATGGAATCGACAGTCATGTACGCACTAGTCCTTGTAAACTCTTGTACGCCAAGGTTCATGATCAGGGTTGTTACCCCGCACGATGCCGTCAAATTCAGCTTGCAGCCGTCTTGTAACCGGGCCCGGTTTTCCGGAACCAACGGGTCGACCATCAAATGCGGTGACGGGGCCAATCTCCTGACCCGTGCCGCAATAAAAGGCTTCCTCAGCAATATACATCTCGGTGCGGCCAATGGGTCGTTCTGCCATTTCCACTCCGATTTCCGCGCCAAGCTCTAAAATGGTCTTACGAGTGATGCTCTCCAGGATGCCGCTATTCACGTCAGGAGTGAGAAAGACATCGTCCCGCATTAGGAACAAACAGCCGCCGGGCCCTTCGCTGATTGTTCCGTCCGGGTTCAGGATCACTGCGCCGCCGGCGCCCTGGCGCTTGGCCTCCAACCCGGCCAGGCGGCTATTGAGATAGTTTGCGGAGCCTTTGATGCGCGGTGGCGAGGCGTTTTCGTTGTTGCGGGACCAACTGGAGGTGATGAAGGTCTGGCCTTTTTGGAATGCCGCCACACGGGGCCGGGGCCGGCAAATGATGGTGCTGCCCACTGGGCCAGTCGCCGTCATAGAACCCCAATCGTCCACATAGACTTGTAGACGGATATAGGCATCCTCCCGGAATTGATTGGCCTTCAACGTTGCTATTATATCCTGGGCGAATACTTCGGATGAAGGTGGATGATCCAATTGCAACAAATTCATGGAGAATTGCAGCCGTTTCAGATGGTCCTCCAGCCGAAAAATGAACAGGTCCTCGACTTCGGAATTCCAATAGGCACGAAAGCCCTCAAACACCAGGGCCGCAAAGGTCAGGCCCGGCGCCATTACCGAGATCTTGGCGTCTTCATAGGGGACAAGGGTGTGGTTCTGAGTCACCCAATTTATTTGAGCACGGCTATCAGCAGTTGTATTCACTGTATCTAATAATCCCTACGGCATGTTCATTGAACGCCGGATATATTGCACAAGCCATCGTTGAAGGCGAGAGCATGGGGCACTATTTGCAGTCAAACATCCCAGCTCGCGAAAACGGCGCGTAGGGCGGTAATAAATGCAAGCGGCTGATCCATCGTCAGGTGGTGCTGAGCATCGGGTATGCCTATCATAGGATTAGCGGAATTAAATATGCCGGACATATAATCCACTACTTCGGGGCCAAAAATAGCGCTTTCTTCACCATAAATCATGGCCTTGGGGCAGGGTAGTTCGCGCAGATAATCTTCCAATGGCTCGTCATGCAATCCCGCGACACGGGCGGAAGGATCAAATTTCCAGGTGTATCCACCTTCGCATTCCCTGAGGGAATGGCGCGCAATGTGTTCGACAATATATTCGTTATCGCAAAATTGCGGTGGTATGGGCCGAAAGCGGTATATCATCTCCTCCTTGTCGGTGAAAACCCGGTTAGGGGGACGCTTAGGTGGGTCGAAAAACCGGGATTTGTCTCCGGTCGGCCGGTTTTCGGGCCGCAAGGGAGAATCGACGATAACCGCACCCGATATCTCCGCACCATGAGCATGGCCGTAGCACATTGTCATGAAACCGCCGAAACTATGACCCACGATGATCGGCTTTTCACCTAATTTGGCATCGGCCAGCACCGCAGCAATTTCCGGCACATGAACCTCGCTGCCATATCCATCTCGCCAACCGCTGTCACCCATACCGGACAGGTCAATTGCAGCAATTGGCCGGTCGTTACAAAAAAATGGTGCGATAAAATCCCACCAATGGGCGTGTGCGCTGGCCCCATGAATCAATAATATGCCAGGTCGATCTGAAACCCCGGGTCCCCAACGTAAATAGTGGATATCACAGTCCATGACCTGCAGATGGTGCGATGTAGGGGTGTTTTTCAGGGCCTCTTCAAACCAATAGGGCGGTTCAATTGGTAGCGGGTCTTGGAGCGGCGCCGTCGGCGGTTCGTCATACATCAATCTTGTCCAAATCCTGAATTCGCCCCACCATCATACACGGCTTATTCTGCTATGATCGCAAAATTCAAAAATTGCATTTTGTTCAAGTGAAACAAAATAGGGAGTAGCGAGTATGTCACGAGCGGAAATCGTCGATGACGAACCCCTACCCGTTGAGGAAAACCCAGTATTGCAGGG